>CAILYI010000195.1 GCA_903838415.1 uncultured Anaerolineae bacterium
CTAGAATGTTTATGACAGCGGTGTCATTGGCCGCGTTTCTTTTTGTATCGAATTGACAGCGTTGTCATAAATACTATCCAGGTAAAAAAGAGGCTCATTTTGGCATCCGTAACCATTCGAGAAGTTGCAGATCTGGCAGGGGTATCCATCAAGACTGTTTCTCGTATTCTAAATGATGAGCCATATGTAACCGAAATAACACGAAAAAAGGTGAATGACGCCATTCAACAATTAGGGTATGTGGCCAGCATGCCAGCCAGACGCCTGGCGTCTGGACAGTCTTATACGATTGGCTTGATTTTCCACAACGCAAGCTGGCACTACATCCAGGATGTTCAAATGAATGTCATGGAAACCGCAAACAAATATGGGTACAGCGTATTGTTGCATCCCTGCGATATTACCAACCAAAACCATGCCCATGAAATTATGAATATGGTTCATCAAAAGCAAGTGGATGGTTTCATTTTTACCCCCCCCTCTGATAATGCCAGCGAGTTAATCCAAAAGCTAAAAGTGATGCAATTTCCCTTCGTTCGGCTAACTCCTATGGATAGGGAAAGTCAACTACCATTTGTCACCGCGACAGATTACCAGGGGGCGCTGGATATGACCAAGTATCTGATTGAACTTGGGCACAAACGAATTGCATACGTTATTGGTCCCCAAGAACAAAGAGCGGCTCACGACCGTTTCGCCGGTTATAAGGATGCGCTGCTCTCAGCCGGTTACCTTTTTGATCCCGAAACAATGATTCAGGGTGATGATCATTTCGAATCGGGATATGCGGCCTCGATGAGCCTTATCTCCCTGGATGATCGTCCCACTGCCATTTTCTGCAATAACGATGAAATGGCTGCAGGAGCGATGTCTGCGGTATTTGAAACTGGCATGAATGTTCCCAAAGACATCTCAATTGCTGGTTTTGACAATATCCCTCTATCAAAACAGGTTTGGCCTCCTCTCACAACAGTTGACCAGCCCATTGCCAAAATTGCAAAAAAAGCAACAAAACACCTCGTGGCGTTGTTGCGTGGTGAAGAACTGGAATGTCTGCACTGTGAAATCCCAACCCGCTTGGTGATTAGAAAATCAACCGCTCAAAATTTCCATTGATATTTTCTATCAGCTCGTAGTTACAGCACTTTGAGACATGCTATGGAGCGAATCGCTACTGGATGAGAGAGTCGTTGCGATAAGCAGGCAAAAATTGCACCATTCTTACGAATACATGCTCCTTTTGTGCGAGACACGCGCATCAAAAAACAGTAAAGTTACCATTAGCGAATTGCCTGATTTCACAATCTGGCCAGCTAATGTGAAAACATTATATGAAGCGTCTATGTGTCATCGCCGAAGCCAATCCTTTTATCATCCGTTTACTGCAGCGCTTTGCTGAAAAAATCGGTTTGGATGTTCTGTTGGTTCAAGTTGGCCAGGATGTATTGGACCTGGCTCACCAAAAGAAACCTGCGGTCATTGTGATTGATCCTGAACTGCCAGGAAAAATGCGCGGATGGGAAGTCATCCGGCTGCTGCGGGAAGATGTCGAGGCCTGCCAGATTCCCGTCATAGCCTGCACCTGGATGGACGAAGGTGCTTTGCGCGAGATGGCAGGCGAAGTCAATGGCCGGTTACAGAAACCGGATATGCATTACATGGATTTTGTGAACGCTCTGATGAAAGCGGGCGTATTACCAGGTCAAATTCCATCCATGAACGATTGATCAACATCTGAAGAAAGGCTCGTGCATGAATAATGACGGATTACTCAGCATAGAAGGCATTTCCAAATCATTCCCTGGCGTGCAAGCGCTTTCGGATTTGTCGATGGAAATTAGACGAGGCGAGATCCTGGCATTGGTTGGAGAAAACGGCGCCGGGAAATCAACCCTGATCAAGATCCTTTCGGGTGTGTATCGTCCCGATTCAGGCCGCATCAGGATCAATGGACAGGAGGTCCGGTTTCAAAATCCGCTTCAAGCGGTCGAAGCCGGGATTGGTGTGGTCTATCAGGAACTCAGCCTGGTTCCTAACCTGTCCGTTGCCGAGAACACCTTTGGAGGACGCCCACCCACCAATGGGATTGGATTGATGAATATGCCGGAGCTGCAAAGAAAAACGGCTGAACTTCTCGATCAATTCCAGGTGGAGTTCAACTCGCGGACGCAGGTAGGCTCGCTTTCCCTGGGAAACCAACAGCTGGTTGAAATCATCAAGGCGCTGGCAACCAACGCCAAAATCCTGATCCTTGATGAGCCGACTTCATCCCTGTCGCTTCAGGAAGCCAATATCCTGTTCGAGCGGCTCAAACAGCTCAAAGAACGCGGTATTACGATCATCTATGTCTCTCATCACCTGGAAGAAATTTTTGAAATTTCGGATCGCGTGTCCGTGTTGCGCGACGGTCGCTATGTTGGCACCAAGAATACGGCTGAAACCAACGAAAATGAGATCGTCAGCATGATGGTGGGCCGCAATCTGGACGAGACTGATGTTCTGCATGGTAGCGGGGAGCGCGGCATTGAACTCCTGCGCGTGGAAAATGTGACTCGAACGGGTTCATTTAAGGATGTCAGTTTCACTGTCCACAAAGGTGAAGTGCTGACCTTCTTCGGGTTGGTTGGCTCCGGGCGCACGGAAGTGGCGCGCACGCTGATTGGGCTGGATGCACTTTCCAGCGGCAAAGTGATTCTGCGCGGCAAAGAAGTTCACATTTCCAGCCCGGCGAAAGCCATGCAGTTAGGCATGGCCTATCTGTCAGAAGACCGCAAATCTGAAGGGTTGTTCCTGGATAAGACCATCAAGGAAAACTTCCTGGCTACCAATCTCAAGCATGTCTCTCCGGGAGGCTGGCTGAATTGGGGACGGTTGCAGGTAATCGTGCAGGATTATGTCACCCGGTTGGAAATTCGTACGCCCAGTCTCGATCAGCACATCAACAATCTCTCCGGCGGCAACCAGCAGAAAGTGCTGCTGGGTGAATGGCTGGCTACTGAGCCCGAACTGTTGATTGTGGATGAGCCAACCCGGGGCATTGATGTCGGCACCAAGCAGGAAATTCACAAATTATTACGAAACCTGGCCGATCAAGGCAAAGCCATCATGGTCATTTCGTCCGACCTGCCTGAAGCATTGCGCATCAGCGATCGGATCGCAGTGATGCGGAGAGGCCAGCTGGTCGGATTTATAAACCATACAGATGCCAATGAAGAGCGGGTGATGGAACTCGCCGCCGGTGTTGCCAGCAGCAATAATCACAAAGAGGAGAAATAGCATGACAGAGAAACTCACTCCAAAAAGCCAGACTCAGCCCAGTAAAGGCAGCTCGATTCTCAAGATTGTGCTCCAGCAGCGCGAGCTGACCATTTTTCTGTCGGTGTTGGCGTTTGCCGCATTATTGGCGTTCAATTCTCCCAATTTTCTAAATCGGGCCAACCTGATTGCCCTGTTGGTCGGTCTGTCTTTCGATATGATCGTGGCTGTCGGCATGACTGTTTTGATGGTTTCCGGCGGCTTTGACCTGTCGGTCGGTTCTGTGCTGGCGCTGGCGGGTGCGGTGGCTGGATATTCCATCACCAAGTTCGGGGCGCCGGTCTGGCTCGGAATTTTGCTGGGATTGTTGACGGGTGTGGTGATCGGTCTTGTCAACGGACTTTTGGTGACTAAAATCCGCGTCAATCCGTTTATTGCCACGTTGGGCATGATGCAGGTGGTGCGTGGGATCGTTTTCCTGCTCACGTCTGGCTTGGGAATCTCCAATTTGCCGGATTCTTTCAACTATTTTGGACAGGAGAAATGGTTTGGGCTGCAAGTGCCGGTCTGGATCATGTTATTCCTGGTGATAGTGGGTGAGATCTTGTTGCGTCGCTGGAGTTTCTTCCGTCAGAGCTATTTTGTGGGCGGAAACGAACGCAGCGCCCGGCTGTCTGGCATCAATATCGATCAAGTCAAGATTATGAATTACATCATCGTGGGTATTATGGCAGCCATCTCCGGCCTTTTGTTGGCTGGACGCATGGGAACAGCCTCCGTATCTGCCGGTTTGGGCGCTGAATTGCGCGTGGTGTCAGCTGTTGTGATTGGCGGCGCCAGCCTGTCGGGTGGTGAAGGTTCCATCGTGGGCGCCCTCCTGGGAGTTATCCTGTTGAACCTGATTTCCAATGGTTTGAACCTGTTGGGCATCAATGTTTATTGGCAAAACGTGGTTATTGGCGGCGTTTTAATCATCGCAGTGGCTGCTGACTCTCTCTCCCGCCGTTCGAAATCCTGAGATTCGAACGGAAAAATTAGAAGGAGGTAAAAGCGGAGCCCACCTTATCAGTTAACCAGACTTTCAGTTCAAAGTTGATCGACATTCAAATTAAGTAAAAAAATCATGAGGAGAATATCACATGAAACAGAAAGTATTGTCTGTACTATCCATGCTGCTGGTCCTGACCATGCTGCTTTCAGCTTGCGGTACGCCACAAGCTGCCACCGAAGCCCCCGCTCAGCCCGCGGCGACAGAAGCTGTGGCGCAACCTGCTGCGACTGAAGCGGCCCCCGCGGCCCCTGCCGCTCCTGCTGCTCCTGAACAGGTCTATTATGAAGTTAATGCGCTCTTAAACCTGCCTTACTTCATTGACCACCGCCTGGGGTTGGAATTTGCCGGTCATGCCTTGGGTGTCAAGACCAAATATGTTGGTCCTGTGGAATATGACATGACTGCCATGATCAACACTTTTGAACAGGCGATTGCTGAAAAACCAGCCGGAATCAACACGGTAGGTTTTGATCCCGCGCTCAAACCGTCCATTGATACCGCGATTGATGCGGGTATCCCGGTTGTGACGTTGGATGCTGAAGTCTATGGTTCCAAACGCTATACTTTCCTGGGCACTGGTAACTACAATGCCGGACGCGTTGGTGCCAAGACACTGGCAGAAGCGATTGGCGGCAAGGGCAAGGTTGCCTTGATCACAAAGGTTGGCCAATCTAACCTGGAAGAGCGCCTCAATGGTTATAAGGATGAATTTGCGGCCAACTATCCTGACATTTCCGTCGTTCAGGTTATTGACGATCAATCAGACTCCGCCAAGGCAGCCGATGGTTTGAAAGCTGTTTTGCAGCGCGAAGCTGACCTGGCTGGTGTGGGTTGCGTGGAAGCCGCTGGCGGCGTCGGCGCGGCCACCGCTATCAAGGAACTCGATTTGGTTGGCAAGGTGCAGATTGTTTCGATGGATCGCGACGATGGCACCCTCAAGTTCATTGAAGACAAGGTGATTTACGCCTCCATCGCCCAGAAAACCGGCCTGATGACCTTCTATGGCACCATGCTGATGCACGGCTATCAGAACAACCCCGTGCCGATTGTCAGCGACAACAAGGCTGCCAATATTATCCCGCTGCCCCAGGCTGTAGATACCGGCGTGGTGGTCATCAAGTCTGAAAACGCCAAGTTCTTCTACCATGTTGAGAATCCTTACGATTTCAGCAAATACCCGGTTACCCCGGCTCAGCCCGAAGAGACTTACGTGGAAGTATTGGCCCTGGTCAATCTGCCGTATTTCATCGATCACCGCCTGGGATTGGAATTTGCTGGCAAGGAATTGGGCGTTAAAACCAAGTTCGTTGGCCCGGTCGATTATGACATGACCGCCATGATCAACACTTTCGACCAGGTCATTGCTGAAAAACCGGCAGGCATCCTGGTGGTAGGTTTCGATCCGGCGCTCAAACCCTCCATTGACAAAGCGATTGACGCTGGCATCCCGGTTGTGACGCTCGATGCTGAAGTCTACGGTTCCAAGCGCTATACCTTCCTGGGCACTGGTAACTACAATGCCGGACGCGAAGGCGCCAAGAAACTTGCTGAAGCGCTCGGTGGCAAGGGCAAAGTTGCCTTGTTGACCAAAGTCGGCCAATCCAACCTGGAAGAACGTATTCAGGGCTACAAGGATGAATTCGCCCAGAACTTCCCCGGTATCGAGATGGTTCAGGTGATTGACGACCAGTCCGACTCCGCCAAGGCTGCCGATGGCCTGAAAGCTGTCCTGCAGCGCTATCCTGACCTGGCTGGTGTGGGTTGCGTGGAAGCTGCCGGTGGCGTAGGTGCTGCTACCGCTGTCAAAGAACTCGACCTGGTTGGTAAAGTGCAGATCGTCTCGATGGATCGTGACGACGGCACCCTCAAGTTCATCGAAGACGGCGTGATCTATGCCTCCGTTGCGCAGAAGACCGCCCTGATGTCTTACCTGGGCACCAAACTGCTCTACTACTACAATCACGCCCCCGTCCCGGTTGTTCCCGATAACAAGGCTGCTGGCATTATCCCGCTGCCCGAGAGTGTCGACACCGGTACCATCATCATCACCAAGGACAACGCGTCCTTCTTCTACCACAAGTAAATTGTAAGCAACCCCTCCTTAAAGCTCCCCTCCACTTTCGTGGAGGGGAGCAGGGGAGCGGTATCCCGCCTGCAGAATGCTATCGTAAGAATCCCGGAATTATCCTGCAAGACATAGTGAGGTAAGGCCGATGAGAGATGAAATGAACTCGATCGAACGAGTCCAGGCTGCCATCGAGCTGCGCGAGCCCGACCGGGTACCGGTCGACCTGCACAACTTCCAACCGGCAGCTTTTGCCACCGGGCTGCCCATGGATCAGGTTTTCAAGAGCGGTGAGCTACTTGCCCAGTCCATGCTGGATGCCTGGCGTGAATATGGTCACGATATGATTTTGCTGGAAAATGGCACAGCCTGCAACGCTCAGGCCTGCGGGGTTAAGGTCATCTACCGTGAAGATGCCGCCCCGGCAGCCCATATACCGGTCCTGGAGCGGATTGAAGATATCGACAAACTGACTATCCCCGATCCTTACACCGCTTTTCCAATGTGCGAAATCATCAAAGCCGCCCGCATCCTGGTCAAAGAAGTTGGCGACAAGGTGTGGATTTGCGCGCGGGCAGACCAGGGGCCAATGGATTTGGCCAGCCAGGTCTATTCGATGGGTGAGTTGTTGGTTGATATGGCCTTGGGCGAAAAGGACGAATATATTTTCAAACTGCTCGACTACTGCCGCCAGGTTTCCACCCGCTATGCTTATGCCTTGATGGAAACCGGCGCTCATTCCACCTCGATCGGTGAGCCGGTCGCCGGGCCGGATGTGATCTCTCCCAAGATGTATCGCAAATATGCCTGGCGTTTTGAAAAACAAATGGTGGATGAACTGAAACAGCACGGCATCATCCTGCATAATCATATTTGTGGCAACACCGGGCCGATTATTGAAGACTTCATCGCCACCGGCGCGCAAGTGTTGGAGATCGACCACAAGACGGATGCGCGCAAGATAAAAGCCGCGGCAACCGGGCGCACCTGCCTGTTGGGAAACATCGATACCGGCTTGCTGGCTGTCGGGTCCCCGGCAGAAGTCGAAACGGCCTGCCGCGACTTGATCGAAATTTGTAAACCCGGCAGTGGTTTCATCCTCGGACCGGGCTGCGCCATGGGCACCACCACTCCGGCTGAGAACATGCACAGCCTGGTGGAATCAGCGAAAAAATATGGACGCTATTCGTAAAGAAGGAGCAAGGTTATGACAATCACCGATCCTTTAAGTGCTACCGAACGTGAAGATTTCCGCCGTTTATTTGAGAAACGGCTCGAAAAAGTGGCCGCCAAGACCGAAGATTTGTTTTCCTTCAAGGCTGTCAAAGAGCCGCCTTTTATGATGAACAGCGCCCTGTACTGGCTCTTCGGGTTGGATATGGACACTTTCCCGGCTGATTACTTTGATGACCCGGCAGCCATGGTCAACTTCCAGGAGCGTACCTATTATGATCAGGTTAAGGAGATTGAAGATGATTTCGTCCCTTATCTGATGCCCTGGTACGGCACGGTTGTGGCGGCTTCGGCTTTCGGCTGTCAGATTGAGTTTATCCCCAAGCAGGATCCGGCCGCCAATCCACGTTTCTACCCGATCCAATCTCCGGATGACATTCGCCAGTTGGAAATACCCGATCCCGAAAGAGCCGGGTTGATGCCCCGCGTGTTGGATTTCCTGCGTTACATGAAAGCCAACAGCTTCCTGCCGGTGGGAATTACCGATTTTCAGGGTCCACTCACCACCGCCAATCAGTTGATGGGCTATGACAAGCTCATTTACCTGATGTACGACCACCCCAACCTGATGCACGAATTAATGGATAAGATCACGGAAGCGCTGATTCTGTGGGTCAAGAAACAGAAACAGGTGATTGGCGAGCCGCTCAATTACTGCATTTCCGACCAGCAGGTTTACACAGGAAGGCATGCAGGCGTTTGGTTCTCGGATGATGACGCGGTCCTGATATCAGAGAAACTTTATCGCGAATTTGTTGTGCCTTACAATTCCCGCATCCTGACCGCGTTTGGTGGTGGCATCATCCATTACTGTGGGAACGGTACCCACCATGCCGATAACTTCTTGAATACGAAAGGGCTGTTGGGATTGAATATTTACAACCTGTACAATGTGCCCTCGTTTGCGAAACTTAAGGCCAAGGTGGAAAACCGGCTGGTGATGTTTGCCTGTGACTTTACCCCGGTTGAGCATGCCGCTTATTTCGAAGAACTCCTGTCCAGCGTCGATACCAAAGGTCTGCTGATTTGCTCGCAGTATTCGCCGGTGGTCGGTCTGCTCAAGGGCGGAAAGTACAATGCCATTCGGCGGCCACTCAAAGAAGGACGCCTGGAAGCCTACGAGTCTTTGAAATCGGCTGTCCAGCGTAGAGCCGCGCAATAAAGGAATTGGTGTGATGAATTTTGCCGAGCGAATCATTAACAGGTTGAAGGGTGAAGCGGTGGACCGTCCGCCCAATTTCAACCTGTATATGACTTTCGCAGCGCACTACTGCGCGATTCCTTTGCGGCGGTATTATCTCGATTATCGGGCACTGTCGCAGGCCAATCGCGCCATGGTGGCAGATTTTGGCGTGGATCTTTATCAGGCGATCTCCGATCCCTATCGCGAGGCCGCAGATCTGGGCGCGAAAATTGAATTCCCGGAAGATAATTTGCCGATCAGCAAAATCCCGCTGATTCGCACGGATGAGGATGTCAAAAAACTAAGCGTGGTCGCTCCTGAAGATGGACGGCGCATGTCTGATCGGTTGGAAGCTGTCGCGCTGATGAAAACCTTTGGTGGTCAGGATGTTCCGGTCATGGGATGGGTGGAAGGCGCCCTGGCTGAAGCTGGCGATTTATGCGGTGCTGGCAGCTTGCTGCTGTTCCTGGCGGATCAACCCGCCTGGTTATCAGATTTACTGGAATTATGCTGTCAGGTTGAGATTCAGTTCGCGCGTGCACAAATCCAGGCTGGTGCGCAAATCATCGGCCTGGGTGACGCGCTCGCCTCGCAAATCTCCCCGAAAATGTATGAACGGTTTGCCCTGCCCTACGAGCAGCGGATTTTTGAAGAAGTGCACCGCGCCGGAGCCGTTGCCCGTCTGCATATTTGTGGCAATACCACCCGTATTCTGCCCGCCATGCTGCGCAGCGGTGCGGATATCATCGACCTGGATTCTATGGTGGATTTTGGCGCTGCCAGCAGCTCTTTTGGCGGACAGGTTTCGCTGTGTGGCAATTCCAACCCGGTCGCGGATTTGCTGCAAGGCACGCCCGAACGCGTTTTCCAGGTGACGCAGCACTGCATGCAAGTCGGTGGGCCGCGTAGTTTCAGCGCCGCCGGTTGTGAAGTTCCAGATAAAACTCCCCCTGAAAACCTGCGCGCCCAGTTGCGCGCTTTAGCTGAATTGCAATGATCGATCGATTGATCGTACTTTGTACCAACTGTGTTGGTTATAATATTTAGGAGGTTCCAAATGAATTCCCGTGAGCGTGTTTTAACTGCTATCAACCACAAAGAACCAGATCGCGTGCCATTCGATATGGGCGGAACTGTCGTCACCGGCATCCAGGCCAAGGCTTATCGTCGTTTGCGCCAGTACCTGGGCCTGCCTGAAAAAGAAGTTGTCATCATCGATATGCTTCAACAGCTGGCGCAGGTGGATGACGATGTCATGGAGCAGCTGGGCGTCGATGTCCGGAATGTTTCACCGCGCTCAACCGCCAGCTTTAAAATCGACTTGAAAGAGACGCCGGATAAGCATTATCGCTATTTCTACGATGAGTACCAGATTGGCTGGCGCTCGCCCATCGATGGCGGCATGTATTACGATATGTTCGATCATCCGCTCAGCGGCGACATTAATGCCGAGACGGTGGATCGCTACGCGTTACCGGATCCCCTTGATCCGGCGCGTTTCGCGGGTTTGCGGGACGCATCCCAGAAGGTGCTTGAGCAGGAAAAACGCGCCCTGGTGGTCGGCAACATGTCGGCGGGTATTTTTGAGCTGTACATGTGGACGCGCGGATTTAAAGATGGCTATGCCGATTGGGCCGGAAATCCGGAACTGGCGAAGAAAATCCTGCGCAAATACGTCGATCTCCAGATGGCTTACTGGGAAAAGATGTTCGAAACGATGCAAGGCATCTCGATTGATGTCGTGCAGATGGCTGATGATCTGGCCGGACAAAACGGAATGCTCATCTCACCCAACTCCTATCGTAAGCAACTGAAGCCCTTCCACAAAGAGATGTTCGATTACATCCACTCAAAAACTGATGCGAAGATTTTCTTTCATTCGTGTGGATCAATCTGGACGGTTATTCCTGATTTAATCGAAGTCGGCGTCGATATCCTCAACCCTGTGCAAGTCAACGCAGCCAAAATGGATTCGGCGGATCTCAAGCGCGAGTATGGCAAGGATATTTGTTTCTGGGGCGGCGGCGTGGATACGCAAAAAGCCTTTGATGAAAGCCATACCCCTGCCGAAGTCCGCGCCGATGTCCGTAAGCGCCTGGCAGATCTCATGCCTGGTGGTGGTTTTGTTTTCAATACAGTCCATAATATTCAAGGCAACGTCCCGCCGGAAAATATCATGGCGATGTGGGAAACCGTACAGGAATACGGCCGCTATTAATTCGTCAGAAGCAACCCTCGGAACTGAAACTCAAAAAGGAGATGGACCATGAATGAAAAACTGTCTGAACTTTACAATGCCATTTTGGATGGGGATGTGGCCGGTGCGAAAGCCGGAGTACAGGCCGCCCTGGACGCTGGACTGGAACCGGGGCTGATCCTTGCCGATGGCATGATCGCGCCGATGAAGGAAGTCGGTAAACGTTTCGAAGAAGGGGAATACTTCGTCCCGGAAATGTTAATCGCGGCTCGCGCCATGCAGGCTGGAATGTCATTGTTGAAACCGCACCTGGTGGGCAGCGACGTTAAATCTGCGGGCAAGGTTGCGATCGGGACGGTTAAAGGCGACCTGCACGATATTGGCAAAAACCTGGTAGCGTTGATGCTCGAAGGCGCCGGGTTTGAAATCAAAGACCTGGGTGTGGACGTGGCGCCCGAAAAATTTGTCGAGGCCATCACAGTCGATGGTGTGGATATTGTCGCTTTTTCTGCCTTGCTGACCACCACCATGCCGAATATGAAAGTCACGATTGACGCCATCCAACAGGCCGGTCTGCGTGACAAGGTTAAGGTAATCATTGGCGGCGCACCGGTGACGGAAGAATATGCCCGCCAGATTGGCGCAGACGGATATTCATCCGATGCCAGCCGGGCAGTGAGCCTGGCTCAAGCTTTGCTGGCCGCCTGATTTTGTAATCGATGGACGCTGTTCGGACATAAAAAACCGCAGCGTCCATCTTCGTTTAATGGCAATCATGGCGCGCATCTCAACGGAAAAGACCTGCCAGAAACTTGGACGTATGAGGAGATGATATGGGTGTTGAAAATATTGGCAAAATTCAGCGCAGTGATTACAGCCTGATCGGAAAAGATACGGCTCAAGCTATTGAGAAAGGCCTGGCCGACGCCAGGTGGTATGCCTCGCCGGTGCCAAAGGAAAAAATGCGCGAACTGCTTGAGCGCCGTGATGGCCCCGCCATCCGCGATACGCTGATCTGGTTTGCCCTGTTGCTTTTCTTTGGAGTCTGCGGTTATCTGACGTGGGGCAGCTGGTGGGCGATTATCCCGTTTGCCATTTATGGTGTGCTGTATGCTTCAGTTTCCGATTCACGCTGGCATGAATCCAGCCACGGCACCGCCTTTAAGACAGACTGGATGAACAACGCCCTCTACGAGTTGGCTTCCTTCATGGTGCTGCGCGAATCAGTCCGCTGGCGCTGGAGCCATACCCGTCATCACAGCGACACCATCATTGTCGGGCGCGACCCGGAGATTGCGGTGCCCCGGCCTGTCAACCTGTTTAACTTCTTCCTTAACTTTTTCAATGTGTTCGCTTTTCGGATGTATTGGACCACCGTTTTCAGCCACTGTTTGGGCAGGCTGACCGCCGAGGAACGCACCTATATCCCCGAGTCAGAGCACGGCAAATTGTTTGTCAGGGCGCGCATTTATGTGTTGATCTATGCCGCGATCGTCGGGCTATCCATTTACTCTGGCAGTATCCTGCCTTTGATGTATATCGGCCTGTCCAGTTTTTACGGCGGCTGGCTGATGCCTGTTTATGGCAACACCCAACACGCCGGGCTGGCTGAGAATGTGCTCGATCACCGCCTGAACTGCCGCACCGTTTACATGAACCCCATTAACAACTACCTGTACTGGAACATGGGTTACCACGTCGAACATCACATGTTCCCCTTGGTGCCCTATCATGCCCTGCCGAAGTTGCACGCACTCATCAAAGCGGATATGCCGGCTCCTTATAACGGCTTGCTGGAGGCATATCGGGAGATCATCCCGGCTTTGCTGCGCCAAGCAAAGGATCCCACGTACTTTATCAAACGCCAGCTCCCAGCTCCTGGCCCGGCGGAAACTTCACAGTCGATTAAAGTCGATGTCAAACAGGTTGTGGATGGTTGGCTGGAGTTGTGCGATAGCGGATTGCTGCAAAAGGAAGATGTGCTGCGCTTTGACCACGACAACCTGACTTATGCTTTGTACCGCGGCGCGGACAATAAATTCTATGTGACGGATGGATTGTGCACCCACGGCAACGCGCATCTGGCGGATGGTCTCGTCAAAGGGACCATCATTGAGTGCGCCAAGCACAACGGCCGTTTTGACGTTCGGGACGGCTCCCCGCAGCGTTTGCCCGTTTGCGTGGGGCTGAGAACTTATCCCGTGCGCGAAAGCAACGGAAAACTGCTGGTCGATTTGAGCCTGGCGGGTGGCTTTGGCGTGACCAGCGCAGCGGCCTCGCACACCTTCCGGGTGGTGAACAACCAGAACGTGGCCACTTTCATCAAGGAATTGGTGCTCGAGCCGGTTGGCGCTTCCGCGCTGCCGGATTATCAGCCCGGCGATTATTTGCAAATCGATATCCCGGCTTATGACAGGCGCTCATTGAAAGATGTCAGCATTCAGGAACCTTATGCTGCCATCTGGCAGGCCCAGGGAACTTTTGACCTGGCCGCCGCTAATCCTACGCCCTGTCGCCGCAATTATTCGCTGGCCACTAATCCGGCGATCGACAAGAACTTGCGCTTCAATGTGCGTCTCGCCACTCCGCCGCGTGGCGTGGACTGTCCTGCTGGTACCGGTTCAGCGTATGTCTTTGGCCTAAAGCCCGGTGACGTTGTCACCGCGATCGGGCCATTTGGCGGATTCCACGTCAAAGAGACTGCCCGCGAGATTGTTTACCTGGGCGGCGGCGCGGGCATGGCTCCGCTGCGTTCGCACCTGTCCTGGCTGCTCGAGACGCGCAAAACGCCTGCGCTGGTGAGTTACTGGTACGGCGCGCGCTCCCGGCAGGAATTGTTCTATCAAGATTACTTTGAAGAATTGTCCAGGCGGAACGAAAACTTCAGCTTTCACGTGGCTCTCTCGGAGCCGCAGCCGGAAGACGGGTGGGGCTCGTCGGCGGGCTTTATCCATGAAGTTCTGAAGCGTGAATATCTCGACTCGCATCCCAATCCCCGGAGTATTGAGTATTTCCTGTGCGGCCCGCCAGCGATGATTCGGGCGGCCACGGTTATGCTGAAGAACTTTGGGGTGCCCCCAGAGCAAATCTCGTTTGACGAATTTTGATGCGGGATGTGTTCTCCCGTTTTGATTTGGTAGCAAGCCACAGGAGATAATCGATGCAACTTTTATTGACTCGACATTTATGGGGTGTTTCGGAAAGTTGGGAGCAGGCCTTTCCACGCATCCGGGCCGCAGGCTATGGCGCGATTGAGGCGCCCGTGCCCGCCCCGGCGGACCAGGCTCGTTTCCGCAGTTTGCTGGCTCAGTATGACTTTGCCTATATTGCCATGATCTTTACCAGCGGCAACACTGTCGCCGATCATTTCGGTACATTTCGCGCTCAGATTGATGAAAGCCGCGCGCTACAGCCGATCCTGATCAACAGTCACAGTGGACGCGACGCATGGGATGAAGATCAAAGCCGGGATTTTTTCTCCCAGGCTATGGGCCTGGAGAGCAGCCTTGAGATCCCCGTTGCCCATGAAACTCACCGCGGGCGGATTTTCTTCAACCCATGGATCACACAGCGTCTGCTGTGGCAGTTTGAGCAATTGCACCTATGTTGTGATCTCAGCCATTGGGTTTGTGTCTGTGAGCGTCTGCTGGATGCCGAGCTGGAAATCATCCGGGAGTGTGCCCAACGCTGCACCCATTTGCATACACGAGTTGGATATGAACAGGGGCCGCAGGTGCCTGATCCGCGCGCGCCGGAATATGCGCGGCACCTGGAAGCCCACGAGCGCTGGTGGCAGATGATCTGGGAGGCGCAGGTCGCGCGCGGGCAGAAAATCAGTACGCTGACGCCCGAGTATGGACCGCCTGATTATTTGCACACGCTCCCTCATAGCAGCGTGCCGGTTGCGAATCTTTGGGATATCTGTAATTGGCAGGCTCAGCGGGAAGCTGCGAGTTTTGCCATCAAATATGGATGAATGAGCCGCATTAATTTCAGCGTTCGAAAATAAAACCGCCATCATCCGCGGGGCTCGAATTGCTGGTAACAGCCCACTACTGTTTCTTAACGATAAAGGAGTATCACATGTCTGATTTTTCCCCCAAATCTGAACACAAATTCACCTTCGGTCTGTGGACCGTCGGTTCGCGCGGCGCTGACCCATTTGGTAGCGCAGTTCGTCCACACAAAACCCCGGCTGAGCTGGTTTATCTGCTCGGAGAAGTCGGCGCGTATGGCGTGAACTTCCACGATAACGACCTGATTCCGATCGATGCCACACCCGCGGAGGCCGAATCCATTAAAAAGGATTTCCGCAAAGCCTTGGCTGATACCGGACTCGTCGTGCCGATGGCGACCACCAACCTTTTCAGCGACCCGATTTTCAAGGATGGCGCCTTTACCAGTAACGATCCGAAAGTGCGCGCCTATGCCCTGCAAAAAACGATGAACGCCATCGATCTGGGCGTGGAATTTGGCGCAAAAACTTACGTTTTCTGGGGCGGTCGCGAAGGCACCGAAACTGACTCGAGCAAAAGCGCGGTTGAAGCGGTCAAACGCAGCCGTGAAGCGATGAACTTCCTGTGCGAGTACGCGCTGGATAAGAAATATGGCCTGAAGTTCGCCCTGGAAGCCAAGCCCAATGAACCGCGCGGCGATATGTACAACCCGACCACCGGACACATGCTGGCTTTCATTCCCACACTCGATCACCCCGAGATGGTGGGCGTCAACCCCGAAGTGGCGCATGAGCACATGTCGGGACTTAATTTCATGCACGGCGTGGCCCAGGCCTGGGAAGCGGGCAAACTGTTTCACATCGATCTGAACGACCAGTACCCCGGGCGTTATGACCAGGACTTGCGTTTTGGTTCGCGCGACCTGAAGGCCGCCTTCTACCTGGTCAAGTTTTTGGAAGATGTCAAGTATGATAGCAGCCGCCATTTTGACGCGCACGCCTATCGCACCGAGGATTTCGAGGGCGTCAAGGATTTCGCGCGCGGCTGCATGCGGACTTACCTGATCCTGAAAGAGAAAGCCGCTCAATTCAACGCTGACGCTGAAATTCAGGCGTTGTTGGCCGAGATCAACACGGTGGATGGGGCATTGGCGCCCATGTTTGGCAAGTACACGCCGGAAAAAGCGGCTGCACTCAAGGCGCAAGCCTTCGATCGCGCGGTTATTGCTGGCCGCGGTCTTAAGTATGAGCGTCTTGACCAGTTGACCATCGATATTTTGACCGGGACGAGATAGGGAAATAGAGAAACAGGGAAACAAGTAGACTTGTTTCCCTGTTTTCTTCCCCCTTTCACGAAGGAGATTCTTATGTACTTCCTCGGCATTGACACATCGACCACTAGCAGCAAAGCCTTGTTGATTGACGAATCCGGCGCGGTGGTGGCTGTCGCCTCCTCACCGCATACGCTTCAGACGCCGCGCCCGCTCTGGTCGGAGCAAAATCCGCTCGAGTGGTGGGGGGCGGTTTCAGCCAGTATCCAGTCTGTTTTGGAAAAGGCCGGTGTGGGGGGCGAAGCCGTGTCCGCCATTGGTTTGACGGGACAAATGCACGGACTGGTATTGCTCGATGAAACGGGCAACGTCCTGCGTCCCGCCATTTTGTGGAACGATCAGCGCACGCAGAGTCAGTGTGACGAAATCCACGCCCGAATTGGCAAAGAGAAGTTTATCCAGATTACCGGCAACGTGGCGCTGACCGGTTTTACCGCGCCCAAGATTCTGTGGGTGGCGCAGCACGAGCCGGAAGTGTATGCGCAGGCGAAGCATGTGCTGCTGCCCAAGGATTACATCCGTTACAAGCTGACCGGCGAATATGCCATGGACAAGGCGGACGGCGCTGGCACGGTTTTGTTTGACCTGCGGGTGCGTGATTGGTCGGATGAAGTGCTCGCGGCGCTGGATATTCCGCGCGAGTGGATGCCGCCGACTTTTGAAGGTTGCCAGTTTACCGGACGGGTGAGTCTCGAAGCTGCGGCGTTGACCGGGCTGAAGGCGGGCACGCCGGTGGCGGCGGGCGGCGGCGATCAGGCGGCGCAAGCGGTGGGCGTGGGGGCGGTCGAGCCGGGCATTGTTGGGCTGACAGTGGGCACCAGCGGCGTGATTTTTGCGACCACACCCTCAGCGTTGATCGAACCTGAAGGACGGCTGCATGCCTTTTGTCATGCCGTGCCGGGCATGTGGCACTTTATGGGCGTCATGCTTTCGGCGGCGGGCAGCCTGCAGTGGTATCGCGATACGCTCGCCCCCGGCTTTAGTTTTGACGAACTGTTGAAAGAAGCGGAAACCGTTCCGGCGGGGAGCGAAGGTTTGCAGTTTTTGCCGTACCTGAGCGGTGAACGCACGCCGTACCCGGACCCGCTGGCGCGCGGCGCGTTTATTGGGCTGACTCTGCGGCATGGACGCGGACACATGACACGCGCCGTGCTCGAAGGCGTGGCCTTTGGGCTGAAGGATAGCTTTACATTGATCCAGCAGGCCGGTTTGGGGACGATTACGCAGGTGCGCGCCTCGGGCGGCGGGACGAAGGGCGCTTTGTGGCGACAAATTTTGGCGTCTGTGCTGGAAGCGGAACTGGTGACGGTCAATACCGCTGAAGGGGCGGCTTTTGGGGCGGCTCTGTTGGCGGGGGTTGGCTTCGGTGCCTGGGCGGATGTTCCAACGGCCTGCCGGGCGGCGGTCAAAATCACCGGCTCCACCCAGCCGGAAGCATCACAAATTCAGGCTTATCGTCAAGCGTACGCGCTGTACGGTGAGCTGTATCCGGCGCTCAAGGCAAGTTTTGGCAAGATGGGTGCGCTGGATTGAAAACCGTGCCAGCCCATCCGTCAAACGGTGGCATAATTGGCCCATCCTTTTCTTGAATGGAATAATGCCATGTCGATTCGATTAGCTTATGGGAAAAATGGTTTGTCCCTCAACCTGAACCCGGTCTGGAATGTCCAGGTGGTTGAACCACGTTTCATCCCCGGCGCAGTGGATCCGTCTGCCCTGTTGCGTGAGGCGCTGCAGGCTCCGATTGCCGCATCACCCTTACGGGAACTGGCGCGGTCCGGCGAACGGGTGGGAATCATCGTCAACGATATTACGCGCGCTACGCCCAGTCCCTTGATTTTGCGCGCCGTACTGGCAGAACTGTCACATCTCCCCACGCAAGACATCGTCATCTTTAATGCGCTCGGCACCCATCGTCCCAACACTGATCTTGAATTGCGCGGTATGTTGGGCGCTGACATTGTGGACACCTACCGCATTGTTCAGAACAACTCCTTTGACCCGGCCACCCAGGTGTGTCTCGGCGTCACCAGCCGCGGCAGCGAGGTCTGGGTTAATCGCGAATTGATGGATTGTTCGTTGAAAATCCTGACTGGGTTCATCGAGCCGCATTTATTCGCCGGATTTTCGGGCGGCGGGAAAGCCATCATGCCGGGGATGGCGGGCATGAAAACCATCCTGAGCAATCACAGCGCCGCCAATATCGCCCATCCAGACGCCACCTGGGGTAAAACGCAGGGTAATCCGATTTGGGAAGAAGTGCGTGAAGTGGCTGGCATGGCCGGGAGGACTTTCCTGGTCAACGTAACGCTGAACCGCGATAAAGCCATCACGCGCGCCTTCACCGGCGACCTGGTGCAGGCGCACGCTCAAGGCTGTGAGTTTGCCCGTCAAACCGCCATGGCGGCAGTGACGGCGCCTTTTGATATCGTGATTACGACCAATTCCGGTTATCCCCTGGATTTAAATCTGTACCAATCGGTGAAGGGGATGAGCGCGGCGGCGCTGGTCGTTAAAAAAGGCGGAGCGATCATTGTCGCCGCCGAATGCTGGGACGGCATCCCTGAGCATGGTTTGTATGGCAGGTTGCTGCGCGAAGCTGGCAGCCCGCAGGCCGTCTTGGCGCAGATCTTCCAGCCGGGTTTCCAGAAACAGGATCAGTGGCAGGCGCAAATCCAGGCCCAGATTCAGCTCAAATCCGATGTGTATGTCCACAGCGATGGTTTGAGCGAACAGCAAATCCGTGATGCGCTGTTGCTGCCCGCGCCATCCCTGGAAGAAACGGTCGCCACTTTGGTGGAGCGCTACGGCCCAGCGGCGCGTATTTGCGTGCTGCCCGAAGGCCCGGTGACGATTCCGTACATTGAAACTCGAACGGATTGACTCCCTGAAGGTTTCGGCCTGCGCTAAAAGGCCAGGAACCTGGCCGGATTATCGACCAACATCAACTGGATCACAGTTTCACTTATCCCGGCCTGTTTCAGCGCCGGGATGAACTTTGTCAGGATGTGAGCAATCCCTTCGGTCCTGGGATTGTGAGTATGCCAGACGCTTTTCCGCGCGGTATCGCCCGAAAGCAGGATTTGCGCGGCGCAGCCTGCGTCGACCAGCGTTTTTACCAATTCCACGCGCGCGCTGTCCGGCCAGTATTTTTCCTTGCCGAGCTGGTCGAACCCCAAATAAACGCCGGTTTTGGCCAGGTCGAGATAGGTCTGCTGTGGCAGTCCCCGGTCGAGATGACCGATCAACAGTTTTTCTGGCGCAACCCCGGCCTGAATCAGCAAGTCAACCTGTTCAAGGGCAAATGTCCCGGCATCGGTGTGGGTGCTGACGGGCGCGCCGGTTTGCCGGTGCGAGATTCCCACAGCTTGAATGACGCGCCGCTCGCTCTCGCTGGCCTGATTTGCGCTTGTGGCCGCCTTGATGACGCCAGCTTTGATGGAAGTCCCGGCCATGCCCTTCGTCACATCATCCACGATGCGAGCGGCGATCTCTGGCGTTGTTTTACCGGTCAGTGCCGCTGCGCTGAACTTGTCCTTGTGATGTCCGCTGGCTGCCACCACGTGGACACCGGCCGCCTGCGAAATCTGGCGTAATTCCAGCGGAGAGCGCCCGATTTCGGACGTGGTCATCTCCACCAGGGCCTTCCCGCCCGCCGACTGGAAATAGCGCAGTTCCGCTACCGCCGCAGGGACTGAGTCAAAGCCCAGGTCCGGGTCTTCGTCGCTGTAAGGTTCGGGGACAGTCCAGAGTAAATGCTCATGGCAGGTTGTCACTCCCAGTTGGGTCGGGTCGATATCGCCGAGCACGGTTCGAATGATCATATTTTTCTCCAATAAAATGGCGGTGCTAATCCAAAATCGCGCCCAAATTGCGCAGCCTGGCCTGCACTTGCGCAACGTTTGCTTCTTTGGGGGATTTTCCTGTTTCGAGGGAAAGCTGCGCTGCAACCCCGGCAGCCTGTCCCATCGCCATGCACTGTCCCATACTGCGCACCGATGCATGTGCATCATGATCGGCGGAGAGACAGCGTCCCGCCACCAGCAGGTTATCCACTTTTTGGGGCAGCAGCGTGCGGAGCGGGATGTGGTAGGTCTCGCCATCCGGTAAATATTCCCAGCGCGTATCTTGCCCGGCGTGATGCTCCTCGATCGGCGCGCCGCATTGCGCGATGGCGTCATCGAATTTGCGCGCCGCGAGCACATCCGCGCGCGACAAACGATATTCACCGATAATTCTGCGGCTCTCGCGCACGCCAATTTGCGTGCTCAAGCCGCCGAGAGCAGCTTTTTCGTAGCCGGGCACGCGTTCCACCAGAAAGCGGACATATTCGAGCGCCTGTCGGCGGCCTTCCAGTTCGGCCTGGCTCAATTGCGCCACATCCGTGGGATCGATGCCGGTCACGCGTGTCATGTTGGTAGCCATTACGCCCGGCAGCGGCGTGATATGGACACTGCCTTCTTTGCGCGGCAAGTCATAACCCTTGGTAGCCGCCATCAGCGCATGCAGTTCCGCCTTCTTGACCTGTTGTGCGCGCTCCACATCTACGTTGACCAGTTTGAAAGTGGTCGTCAGCGACTGGATCGGGCCGTCTTTGGCGCTCTCGAACGGCGCATCCGACAGGGCGGCCACATCCGCATCACCGGACGCGTCAATCACCACCTCGGCCAGCAGGCGGAACAAACCGGATTTGTTGGCGACGATCACGCCGCGCAGATTGCCGTGTTCGATCACAACATCCACCACCAGGGTGTGATACAGGATTCTGACCCCGGCCTGACTGGCCAGCCGTTCCCAGACAATTTTCAGGATTTCAGGATCATACGTGATGCCCTGTCCAGCGCCATAGGTGTTGGGCCGATAAATGGCTGCTTTCAATCGGATCAGTTCATCCACCACCAGGTCGGGCACGCCGCCGACGACTTTGCGGGACTGCGAGCCGGGCGTGAAAAAGCCGTAGAAGGTGTCGAGCACCTGGGTGCTGATGCCGCCCATGAAGCCGTAGCGTTCCACCAGCGTCACATCTGCGCCCAGGCGGGCGGTGGTGATGGCGGCGGTCGCCCCGGCCGAGCCGGAACCAACCACCAGAACTTGCGTTTTTGGCAAATCGGAAATTTGACGAGAGTATGTGAACATGGTCAGTGTACCGTCCAGCCGCCATCGACGGTCAGCACCGCGCCGGTGACGAAGGCGGATTCGTCAGACGCGAGATATACCGCCGCGTTGGCCACATCCAGCGGCGCGCCGAAATCACCGCTCAGCGGCTGGAGTTGCGGCAGGCGGGCGCGGATGTGTTCGTTCTCCTGGGCGCGTCTGCTCATCGGCGTGGCGATCAGTCCGGGCAAAATCACATTGGCGCGGATGCCGCGCGGGGCATAGTAAGAGGCCATCGAGCGCGTCAGGCTTATGACTGCGCCTTTGCTGGCGGCGTAACCATGCGTGGCGAAATCTTCGTCGCCGCCGACCACGCCCAGCACCGAGGAAACGTTGACGATGGCGCCATTCCTTTTGGGAAGCATGGCTTGCAGTCCATATTTGCAGCAATAAAATAGGCTGTTCAGGTTCAAATCGAGCGTTTTTTGCCAACCATCCAGCGTGCATTCGTCCGTCGGGCCGTCGCCCCACTTGCGCCCCGATCCGCCCGCCACGTTGACCAGGATGTCCAGGCCCCCGTAGCGAGAGACAACTTCACTGATGGCGGATTCAACTTCCGGGGCGTGGGTTACATCCAGGAGGATGCTGGAGCCGGGAATCGGCCCGTTTAACGAGGCCAGCGTTCGGCTGGCAGAATCCCCGTCAATTTCAAAAAGCACCACCCGTGCGCCTTCAGCGGCGAATCTTTGGGCAGTTGCCTGCCCGATTCCGCTGCCGCCGCCGGTGATAATCGTTGTTTTTTCGCGTAGCCGCATATTAACAGCCATAAACCTTGCGGATGCGGGCGCGGTAATCGTCGTAGCACTCGTCAAAACGCTTTTTGGAGGCCGCGCTGCCGATGAACAAGCCGCTGGTCAGGACGATGGGTGGCTTGCCGAGCGCCGTCAGTTTTTCGGCCACCAGGCATTTGATGGCGTTGGTGACCGCCGCCGCGCCGATGGTCGAGCCGGGGCCGACCGGGTCAGCCAGGCCGGGGACGTTGACGAGCGCGTCGCCACCGGGAGTGCAGTTGTCGATGACGATGTCGGCGATATCGGGTAGTTTTTTGCCGCTCGAATGCAGCGCGGCGGAGCGGGTGCAGTGATCGAGCGAAACGACGGCGATGACCGGGTAACCGAGTCTTTTCGCTTCGAGCGCCACGTCGATTACGACTTCGTTGATGCCGCTGTTGGAGAAAAGCAGAAAGCAATCGGGCGGGCTGAAGACGAAATTGCGCAGGATGGTTTGCCCGAGGCCTTCGACGTGCTCCAGGAACATGGCCTGGCGCTGACCGTTCGCGCCTACTACGACGTTATGGAAGGTCAGCGAGAGCTCGACGATGGGATGAAAACCGGGAAAACTGCCGTGGCGCGGAAACATCTCCTCGACAAAGATGCGCGAGTGCCCGGTGCCAAACAGGTGGACGAGGCCGTCCCCGGCGATGGTTTGGGCGCACAGTTCGGCGGCGCGCTCGATGGCGTCTATTTGGGTGGTTTGGATGCGCTCGAGGATGGCCTGGGATTGGTGGATGTATTCAAAAGCGGAATTCATGTTGTCTCCTATGGCGGGAATAACGATAAAACCGGGTAACGGGGATAAACTGGAAAATCCGTGATCTTCGTGGCAAGTAAGTTTTACGCGCAGCAGGTTTGGGTGGTGCTGTATTCATAGCGGTCGGCGCGGTAGTAACTGGATGAGTGCTCGATCACGTCGCCATCTTCGGTGTAGGCGGTGGTGCCAACGAAGAGCAGCGGCGTCCCGGCGGGCACATTCAGCAAGTCGGCGCGGTATTCGTCGGCGGCTATCGCGCGGACAACATGGTCAATGCGCGTGATGACCAGTTGGTAGCGGCTGGATAAAATCTCGTAAAGTGACTGCGCCGAAAAATCCTGCTGTTCAAGGCCGGGGCAGCGTTCCGTCAGCACGGTGCTGGTCTGGTGGCAGATGGGTTCGTCGTCGCCCAGACGCAAACGCTCGATGGTCAGACACGCCGCACCCTTCCAGATTTGCAGCGCGGGGATATTTTCAGCGTTGACCGTGCCTGTTTCCACGCTGAGCAGGCGCGAGTGCGGCACGCGCCCCAATTCGCGCATCTGCTGGCTGAAACTGCGGTCGAGGAAGAACTGGGTGTGGCCCGGCTGCTCGCGGACAAATGTCCCTCGCCCAGCGAAGCGCTCAACAATGTTCTCGTCGACGAGGCGCGCGATGGCCTGGCGCACGGTCTGGCGGCCAACACTGTAGGCCTGGCAAATCTCCATTTCGGGCGGCAGCAAGCCGCCTGGAAGGATGTCGCCGCGCTGGATGATCTGGCGCAAATCGAGATAAATCTGGTGATAAAGCGGAATCGGGCTGCGCGAGTCGACCGGAGAGTAGGCGAGAGTCATGAGCGGATGCCGAATTCCCTGGCCGTTTCAAAGAGCGTGACGACGTTTTCAGGTGGGACATCGGCCTGGAGATGATTGGAGGGAGCCAGGATGTAGCCGCCGTCGGGAGCGAGTTGTGCCAGGCGCAGTTTGACTTCGGCGATGACCTCCGCGCGGCTGCCGGGCATGGCGTGTGAGATGTCGATGCCGCCCAGGAAGGTGACTTTATCGCCAAAATTGGCTTTGACCGCCGGAATGTCGGTGGCGGCGAGCGGCTCAAGCGGATGCAGCACATCCACGCCGAGTGTCAGGATGTCGGGCAGCAGTTTGGCGATGGCGCCGTCGCTGTGCAGCATGATTTTTGTGGCGGGATTGTGCTCCTTGATGGTATTGATCAGCCTTGCCAGGCAGGGCCGGATGAATTGGTGGAACATGCCCGGCGAGATGATGGTGCTGGTGTTTCCGGCATAGTCGTCGCCGGGCAGTTCCACCATGTCGAACCACTTTCCGCTGCTTTGCATGGCGAGGCGTAGCAGACCATCAATGGCGCTGGTGACTTTCTCCAGCAGCGCCTGGGCAAATTCGGGCCGCAGGGCCATGTCCATCAGGAAGTTTTCGGTGCCGCGCAGGTCACAGGCGGTTTGGAAGGGACCATGCGAGGCCACCATGCGCATCACCACGAAATAATCCGTAGCCTCGCGCAGATTTTGGGCGCGTTCGGCCAGTCCCGCCGTCCAGCGCGGATCAGAAAGGTCAGGCCAGCGGACGAGGCGCTCAATGTCCGCCACGGTTTCGGCATGTTTGAGAATCCCTTCACCGGCGTAATAGTAGGGCAGGGCGCGCTTCCAAACCTGTCCATAAGAGTCGTAGAAGGTGTCCGCGTCCGCGCCAAGGATGACCGGGCTGTTGGGCAAAAGTCCCGGCCAGCAGTAGCGCAGGTCGGTGCCCAAAATGTCGAGCAGACGGTCGTCCATGTAGGAAATGCTGTGTCCGCTGCGGAAGGGTTTGACGGGCTGACCAAGGTCGAGGTGCTTAACCATGCGCAGGTACAGGTCATCGACCAGGCCATAGGGTCCGCCGCCGAGCGCGGTGGGGATACGGTCCGGTTCCTGATGATTCAGTGCGGAAAGCACGCGTTCACGATGAAGCATAGTAGTCATAGGGGTTTTCACCAAAAGAGATGGATTTTTAAATGTACGAACAATAGGATTAATTTACCATAATGTCTTAATGTTCGCAATGGTGTAATTACGCGTTAAGCCGGTTCGTTTCCACTGTTTTGGGAGGGGATCACGAAAGCTACAGACTTTATCCATTAATTGAACGAAGTTCTTATATACTGAGCCGAATTCGGCTATTGTATTTACAAAGACCTTTTGCTATAACATAGGTATTCGCTTTATCGTTTTTCCAAAAGAATCAGCGAGGTAACGGCATGGCCCAGGCGGAGAAATCCGAAACAAAACAGGCACAAGCTCTGCACGCCCCAATTCTGATGAAACGGGCCGAGGCTGAGGTGATTCGTGCGCTGCGCAAGCTGGGCAAAATCTCCCGGACGGAAGTCTCCAACATAACCGGCTGGTCAAAAGCCAAGACTTCGCAGGAAATCCGCAGCCTGGTGGGCAAGGGTTATCTGGTGGAAGTGGGTGAGGGCGCTTCGCAAGGCGGCCGCCGCCCAGGATTGCTGCGCATCAATAACCAGTTGGGCTACCTGGTTGGGTTGGATATCGGCGCGACCAGTATCGACATGGTTTTGACCGACGTGGGCGGGAATGTTCTCCAGCGCTGTTCTGCGTTGGCGGATGTGCGCCAGTCTCCTGACGAATTTTTCAGTCGCTGCAGCGAGCTGATTCTTCAAATGGCGAACGCCCAAGGCTGTCACCATGATCAGATTCTCGGGATTGGAGTGGGCGTGCCCGGTCCCGTTGATTTTTCCCGCGGAGTCCTCGTCGCCCCGCCGCTGATGCCCGATTGGGAGAATTTTCTCATCCGCGACTTTTTCCAGCACACCTTCCCGGCGGCGTACGTCGTCGTGGATAACGATGTCAACATCATGGCTTTGGGTGAGCAGCGCGCGGGCGACGGCGTTGGGGTGGAACACTTTATTTTCATCAAAATTGGCACCGGGATCGGTTCCGGGATTGTGTCCAACGGAAAAGTCCATCGCGGCAGTATTGGCTGTGCGGGCGACATCGGTCACATCTGCGTTGACAAGGATGGGCCGATTTGCCGCTGTGGGAATACTGGCTGTCTGGAGGCCATGGCCGCCGGGCCAGCGATTACCGAAAAGGCTTTGCAGGCCGCGAAAAACGGCTCCAGCCCGCTGCTGAGTCAGATGATGGAAGCGAATGGCGGTTTTCTCCGCCCGGAAGATGTTAATGCGGCCTGCCGCGAGGGCGACCAGGCCGCGCTGGAAATTATCCGCGCCAGTGGGCAGATGATCGGTGATGTGCTGGCAGGATTGGTGAATTTTTTTAATCCCAGCCACATCTTTATCGGCGGCGGGATCACCAATTTCGGCAATCATCTGCTGGTCTCCATCCGCCGGGCGGTGCTGCGGCGTTCCCTGCCGCTGGCGACCACGCACCTGGCGATTAATTTTTCCCGCATGGGCCCCGAAGCGGGCGTTACTGGCGCGGTTGCGCTGGCGCGTGAATACTTGTTTGTTATCGAAGATCAACCCTTTGTGATTGTTTAATTTTTTATTCCACACACTCTACTTTTGGAGGTGCAAATAAGCGCAAAATGTCAGCTGAGTTGCCCCCGATTTCGCTTGACGACCGTCAGCGGGTGTTGAGACAATCGCAGAATTTGTTTCGTTATCAGACCAAATGGATTTACTCAAGGAGTCATCCTATGCCAAAAACCATAAAAGTTGGTATCGTTGGAACCGGTTTTGTCGGTGACATTCATCACGCGGCCTTTCAGGGTTGGGTGCGCGATGCGGAAGTGGTGGCGGTGGCCAGCCCGAACAACGCCTCCAAGTTCGCCCATGAAAAAGGCGTCGCCAAAGCTTACGGCGATTACCACGAAATGCTGAAGGACAAAGAGATCGACATCGTTGATATTGGCATCCCGAACGACCTGCACTGTCAGGTGGTGCTGGATGCGGCCAAAGCGGGCAAGCATGTCATCATTGAAAAGCCGCTGTGCGTCACGCTCGAGGAAGCCGACCAGATGATCGAGGCCTGTCAGAAGGCCGGTGTGCTGCTGATGTACGCCGAGGAACTGCTGTTTGCGCCCAAATATGTGCGCGTCAAGAAGCTGATCGGTGAAGGCGCGATTGGTGAACCGTTCCTGGCCAAGCAATCGGAAGAGCATCCCGGGCCGCACATGCCCTGGTTCTGGGACGTAAATCGCTCGGGCGGTGGTGTGATGCTCGATATGGGCTGTCACTCGATTGAATATACGCGCTGGGTGCTGGGCAAGCCCAAGGTCAAGAGTGTGACCGCCTTCATGGGCACGTATGTCCATCAGGGGCGCACGCAGGGTGAAGATCATTCGTATTGCATTATTGAATATGAAGGCGGCAAACTGGCCATGCTGGAAAACAGTTGGGCCAAGGGCGGCGGCGTGGATGATCGCTGCGAAGTCTACGGCCAGAAAGGCCACACGCGTGCTGACTTGCTGCGCGGCAGCTCCCTGCTGACTTACAGCGAGGAAGGATACGGTTACGCTGTCGAAAAAGCCGGGTCGACGAAGGGCTATACCTTCACCATGTTCGAGGAAATCTGGAACTACGGCTTCCCACAGGAGATGCAGCACTTCGTCAACTGTGTGCTCGGCAAGGAAACTTGCATGGAAACCGGCGAGGATGGCCGCGAAGTTTTGAAAATCATGTACGCTGCTTACCAGTCAGCGGGCGAAGGCCGCAAAATCGAATGGCCGTATACTCCGCCAGTGGTCAAGAAACCGATAGATTTGTGGAAAAGGTAAACTTGGAGCTGAATTTTCACCGCGAAGCGCGCAAAGTGCGCTAAGGAACCCCAAAGAATTTCTTCGCGCACTTTGCGACCCTGGCGGTTCGATATCTCAAAACCATCCAGTACAAAGCCGAAAAAAGGAATCATAATGACACTGAACAGTAAAACCATCACCTACGAACAACTTGCCAAAGTAATTGACCATTCCCTGCTGCGGCCTGAACTGACCGAACAGGAAGTCATCGACGGCTGTAAACTGGCCGCCAAATACAATACCGCGACGGTTTGTGTCAAACCATGCCACGTCAAACTGGCGGCGGAAGCGCTTAAAGGCTCGGATGTAAAAGTCAGCACGGTGGTCGGTTTTCCGCATGGCAGCAATTTGACCGCCATCAAGCTGGCAGAAGCCGGTATCGCCATGGACGAGGGCGCCGTCGAGCTGGACATGGTGCTCAATATCGGTCAACTGCGTTCGGGTAAGACTGATTACGTTGGCGCGGACGTCAAAGCCATCTGTGACGCGGCGCATGCCCGCGGCGTGAAGGTTAAAGTCATTTTCGAGAATGCTTATCTCACGGATGAGCAGAAAATTGTGGCCTGCAAACTGTGCGAAGCGGCTGGCGCGGACTGGGTCAAGACATCGACTGGTTTTGCCCCCAGCGGCGCGACGCTCGAGGATTTGCGCCTGATGCGTGCCAATGTCAGCGAAAAGGTGCAGGTCAAGGCTGCGGGCGGCGTCCGCACGCTGGATGCGCTGCTGGCGGTGATTGATGCTGGTGTCACTCGCTGCGGCGCGACCGCCACGGCGGCCATCATGGACGAGTTTGAGAAGCGCCAAAAAGAAGGCGTGGACGGTGCGGGCGAGGCCAAGCTCGGCGGCGCTTACTAAGGATTTTCACGGAGACGACTATGACCAAACAACTGAACAAACAAACTGTCGGTGTGGGTGTGGCTGGGACCGGTTTCATTGGGCCCGCTCATGTGGAGGGATTGCGTCGTAATGGGCTTCAGGTGCTGGGGTTGGCGGAAGCCACCCGCGAACTCGCCGAGCAAAAAGCGGCCGAGATGGGCATCCCCCGCGCGTATGCTTCTTACGAAGCGATGCTGGCTGACCCGGAGATCGACGTGGTGCATCTCGCCACGCCCAACGTGCTGCATCATCCGTACGCCAAAGCGGCGCTGCTGGCCGGAAAGCATGTCGTCTGCGAGAAACCGCTGGCGATAACGGCGGCGGAATCGGCGGAATTGGTCAAGCTGGCAGCGGAGAAAAAACTCGTCAATGCCGTCAACTTCAATATCCGCATGTACCCGATGGTGCAGCAGGCCCGCAGCCTGGTGCAGAGCGGCGAAATCGGCGATTTGTTCATCCTGCAAGGTTCTTATCTGCAGGATTGGCTTTTGTTCGACACTGACTGGAACTGGCGCTTGGAACCCGGTTTGGGCGGCACGCTGCGCGCGGTCGGCGACATTGGCTCACACTGGCTCGACCTGATGACCTTCATCACCGGCCTGCGCGTTGAGGAAGTCTATGCCGATTTCACGACCTTCCACAAAACGCGCAAGAAACCTGCCAAGCCGGTTGAAACTTTCACCGGCAAGATCCTGCAGCCCTCCGATTACATCGACCAGCCGATTACCACCGAAGATTACGCCAGCATCCTGCTGCACTACGAAAACGGCGTGCGCGGCAGTGTGAACGTGGCGCAGATTTGTTCGGGGCGCAAAAACCGCCTGTTCTTTGAGATCAGCGGCTCGAAATCGTCGCTGGCCTGGGACGGCGAACGGCCCAACGAGTTGTGGATCGGCCATCGCACCGCCCCCAATCAGATGCTGATCAAAGATCCATCGCTGCTTTCGCCCGAGGCGCGCGAAACCGCTTCCTATCCCGGCGGCCATGCCGAAGGTTTCCCCGATACCTTCAAGCAGCTTTACACCAAAGTCTACCGCTACATTTTCGCGGGCGACTACACCAAAAAGCCCGATTTCCCCACCTTTGCCGATGGTCACTATGAGATGGTGCTGTGCGAAGCCATCGAAAAGAGCGCCAAAGAAAAGGCGTGGGTCAAGGTTGGATAAAACAAGGAGATGCACCTATGAAACTTGGATTTTTAACCGCCGCATTGCCCGATAGCAGCCTCGAACAGGCCGCCAAATGGGGCGCCGAAAGCGGCTTTCAGGCCATTGAAATCGCCTGCTGGCCGCGCGAAAAAGCCACCCGCCGCTATGCGGGCGTCACTCATATTGACGTCGCCACGCTGGATAAAGCCGGGGCCGCCGAAACCCGCAAAATGTTGGATGGCTACGGGCTGACAGTTTCCTCGCTGGCCTATTATCCCAACCCGCTCCACCCGGATGCCGACCACCGCGAAATGGTCATCGGCCACCTGAAAAAGGTCATCGAAGCCGCCGCGCTGCTCGAAGTTCCGGTGGTGGGCACTTTCGTCGGCAAGGACAAGAACAAAACCGTCCCGCAGAACTTCGAAGACTATGCCAAGATCTGGCCGCCGATTGTCAAATTTGCCAAAGAGCGCGGCATCAAGATCGCTATCGAAAACTGCCCGATGATTTTCTCGCTCGACGAGTGGCCCGGCGGCAACAACCTGGCCTCCACCCCGGCCATCTGGCGCAAAATGTGGGAAATCATCCCCGACGACAACTTTGGGCTGAACCTCGACCCCTCGCACCTCATCCTGCAGATGATTGACTATGAGCGCGTTGTGCGCGAGTTCGGCAGCAAGATTTTCCACGTCCACGCCAAAGACCTGCACATCGACCACGAAGGTCTCTATAACAACGGAGTGCTTTCGCAGGGCATGGGCTGGCAGATTCCGCGCCTGCCCGGTTTGGGCGACATGAACTGGCCCAAATTCTTCGCCGCCCTGACCGCCGCCCGCTATGATTATGTCGTCAGCATCGAGCACGAAGATCGCGTCTACGAAGGTGACGAAGAACTTGTCAAGCGCGGCTTCTATCTTTCGCGCGATATCCTGAAACCCTTTATTCACTAATTCCGGTAGCAACGACCGGTTTTCACTTCTCTCTCCTTCCACCCCTTCTCCGGCTGCCGGAGAAGGGCAAGGTATGTGGACATGAAACGATACATTGGCTGTGACCTCGGCGGCACCAACCTGCGTGCTGCCATTATCGATGTGGAAACCGGCAGCGTGCTGCACCAGTCCAGCGTTCCCACGCTGGCGCGCGAAGGCCATGAGGCTGTCATGCGGCGCATGGCGGACCTGTTCCTGCAAGTGATCCAATCTGCCGGGCTGCAAAAGGAAGACATCGGTGGAATTGGCATCGGTGCCCCCGGCGTGCTCGACCTCGAACGGGGGGAGACGCTTTTCCTGCCAAACCTGCCTGGAACCTGGCCGCACGTTCCGTTGGCGGCGACCATCCTGCAGCTGACGGGTCTCCCGACCGTGCTGCTGAACGATGTGCGTTCCATCACCTTTGGCGAGTGGTGTTTCGGCGCCGGGCGTGGTGTGGATACGGTGGCCGTCTTTGCCATCGGTACCGGCATCGGCGGTGGATTGGTCGTCAACGGGCAGCTCCATCTTGGGATTGGCGGTACCGGCGGCGAACTGGGACACATGGTCATTAATTACAACGGCCCGCGCTGTGGCTGTGGCAATTTCGGCTGTCTTGAAACCTATGCTTCCGGCCCGGCCATTGCGGCGATGGGGATGAAGGCCGTGGCCCAGGGGCTGACCACCAAAATCGGCGAATTGTGCGAGTATGACTTAAACCGTATCACGCCCGAGCTGATCGCCAAAGCTGCCGCGAGCGGTGATGAGATTGCCTGTGATATTTACGAAAAAGCCGGGTTTTATCTCGGAGTGGCCGCTTCCAGCATTTGCGCAGCCGTCGGCCCGCGCCGCATTATCCTGGCCGGGGGCGTGGCCCACGCCGGGAAGCTGCTGTTCGATCCCATGGAACGCACCATGCGGGCGCGCGTTCACGTCATGCCGGTTGAGCAGGTCGAAATTGTCCCCGCGCTGTTGGGTGGCAATGCCGGGGTGATTGGTGCGGCCTGTTGGGCGGAGCAATCGGCCTTGAACAATGCCGGGTGATTGTTCTTTCCCACCGAACTGACTCCCGAAAAATTCCTTGATGCTTCATCACGAACCCGTTTACCGGGTTCGTCTGATTCCTGGGCCTTTCGGGGTGCGGATTGACTTGCTGGGTGCGGGGGAGTTTGCACAGGGTCAGGATGTTACAAGCCAGGCGGCTGGCGGGTCACGCGGCTTGATGGACAAATGGACAGGCTAATTTCATCCGTCGAGCTGGCTCGATTAGAAAAAGCTCGGCGAGCTTTTAAATTAGCTCGCCGAGATATTATTCATCAAGCCGCTTGTTGACGGAATTAAGCCAGTTAAAACAAAACTTTAGCGGCTGATTGGGCCGCTAAAGCCAGGGAAGTTTTTCATGTTGTCGCAGGTTGTTCTGGTCACCTGCCGGGGCGGCGGTCTTCCGCTACGTCTCGTTATGAACCGCAAAGCCCGCAAAGAGCGTGAAGGTTTTTAATTCAGGCACGACAAAGCATCACGTCTGGCAAAAACTGCGTATTTCCTGACTGTTGAACAGAAAATCTGTCAGTGTGGAAGTTAGCACAGACTCTAAAAGATTTTCTTAGCGCACCTTGGCGGCCTTCGTGGTTCGTTCAAAGCCAGGGTTGTCTGGTGGATGCTTGGCCTGGGATGCGGGTAACTTTCCCAGCACCAGCCCGGTGGGGTCGATCTCGCGCAAAATGCGCTGCTCGGTGATTGACGGGGGCTCAGTGACCGGTATTTCATCCGGGATCAGGATTTCGAAATCGCTGTTGGACTGTACCTCGTCCACCGTGACGCCCGGATGCAGGCTGAGCAGCGTCAGGCGTTTGGATTGCTCGTCGAAGCCATAAACGCCCAATTGAGTGATGACGCGATACGGGCCGCAACCGGCGGGAAGTCCGGCGGCTTCGCGCGCCCCGTTACCGGTCAGCCAGCCGGGGGTGGTCAGGAATTCCAGCTTTTTCATAAAGGTACGCTGGCTCTGGTTGCGCATGATATACAGCGTGCGCCAGCAAAGTGACCCGAGATCGTTGGCGCCGCCCGAGCCGGGCAGGCGCACCTTGGGCTGCTCCCAATCGCCGATGACGGTCGTGTTCAGGTTGCCGTAGGTATCCATGGCGGCCGCGCCCAGGAAGGCGTAATCGACAAATCCGGCCTGCGCGGCTGACATGACATCGTGCATCGAGGAAGCCGCCATGGCGCGGTAAAAGGTGCGCGAGTCGCCCACCGAGATGGGCAGCACCGGCACCTGCGGGCCGATGCCACCGGCCTCGAAAATGATCAAAATATTGGGCGCGTGGGTGCGCTGGGCCAGCATGGTGGAAATCATCGGCAGGCCGGTGCCCACAAAGACCGCCTTATTATCTTCCAACAGGCGCGAAGCCACGCACGCCAGGAGTTCCGATAAACTGTAATTGCTCGATTGAGATTGGCTCATGGGGAAAACTCCGATCACGATTCTGAGTCTGGCAGGGGGGCGCGCAAATTTTCCACTTGCTTGAGCTGGGACATGGTTCTCAAGCCGCCAACTTTCTCGAGATATTCTTCAAAGTCAGCCACGCCGAAGACATATTTCTCGAAATATTGCTGCGCTCCCTCGACAGTTTTTGCCAGAGTCAACCACTCGCGGATGTGTTTTTCGTCAAAATAGTATTGGTACGGCATCAGGCTGGGATGCGCGCCGTAGGGCACTTCGCAGACAGCGTCCACCACATAAAACGGGATGGCGGTCCGGTCGGGTTCGCGGCGGATTTCGTCGTTGTCGATGATTTCCTCGGTCGTGATGATCACCCGCCGGGCGGCGCGGGCCAGTTCAAAGTCCTCCACCAGGATGCCGTCAATTTGGGCGTTGCCGTACTGGTCGCAGCGCGGCACATGGAAGAGCGCCACATCCGGGTAAGCCGCCGGGACCAGCGTCACGGGCTTGCCGCTCCAGGGATCGCGGATCTGCTTGGCGGAGCTTTTCTCAAAAGTATCGGTCCCGGCCAGGTTGCGGGTCGGGATGAAAGGGATGCCCATCATCCCGGCCAGAAAGCGCCACTGATAGCCGCCGTTGGAGATTTCAGCCGCCACCTTGACCTGTCCGCTTTCGACGGCGCGCCGCCCGGCCGGGGACAGCCCGCGCAGTTCGTGCCCGAAGGAATAGGCGCATTCGACCTTGCTGACGCAGCCCGCGCCAATCAGCAAGTCGATATCGTGGACGGCGGTTTTTCCCGCCATGACCAGATCGCGGCGGCGCTGCCGGATGATTTCATAGACAATCGACATCGGTACGCGCACATGCCCAAAGCCGCCAATCGCCATGTAATCTCCATCGCGCACAAAGCGCTTGACGGCTTGCTGGACACTCATGCGCTTGTCGATCAACCCGCGCGATTTGTTCTCACGCACCCAGGCGCGATTATCGTCCGGGTCATGCCAGCCGATCAGTTCGCCTTTGCCTTCTGCCAGTATCTCAATCGTCTTTGCCATGTTGCTCCTTGTCTACTTTTTTCTCAGCCCCATGATTTCGCGCGCTTCGTCCGGCGTGGCTGGTTCGCGGCCGTTGATCTGCGCCACGCGCACGGCCCATTCCACCAGCTCGGCGTTGCCGCGGGCCAGTTCTCCGTTCGGGATGCGGGCGTTATCCTCTAGCCCGACGCGCATGTGTCCGCCCATTAGGCAGGACTGCATAATGGACGAGAATTCGTCGCGCCCGACGCCGCAGGTGGTGAAATTGGATTTCGGCGGCAGGGCATGTACCAGCGCGACAAAGGATTCGGGCCGGAAGCGCTGTCCGCCCGCCACACTCCAGACGAAGTTGAAATTCATCGGCTCTGAGAAAATGCCCTGTTTCATCAGCAACAGGATGTTATCCAGCCCGCCGAAGTCATAGACTTCGATCTCGGGCTTGACGCTGTTGCTTTCCATTGCAATCGCAAAATCGCGGATCACGGTGAAGCTGTTGTCAAAGATATAGTCGACGATGATTTTACCGGTTTTGCGATCCGCTGCGGCGAAATTCATGGAATTGGTGTTGAGCGAGGCCATTTCGGGCTTGATCGCCACAATCTGGGCGATGCGCTGCTCGGGCGTTTTCCCCATCCCCACCGCGGAAGTCAGGTTGATGATGACTTGCGGGCATTTCTGCTGGATGGCGTCGTACGTGGCGCGGATGCGCTCGATTTCGTGCGTGGGTGTGCCGTCGTCCAGCCGGGCGTGGATGTGCACCATCGCGGCCCCGGCCTGGTAGGCCTGCAACGCTTCCTCCGCAAACTCAGCAGGGGTGTAGGGCACCGCGGGGTTTTGCTGGCGGTAGGTTCCCGAGCCGGATAACGCTGCTGTGATGATGACCTTGTCATTCGCCATGCTGCACCTCGATGATCTCAAAATGACGGATATCCTGAATGTTCCCTTGCATCTCTGCCGCGGGTTTGAAGACCGCCCGCACGCGCATGCCAACCTTGATGCGGGTTTCATCGGTCTCGTTGATGATGTGCGAGAAGATGTTATCGGCGCCATCCAGCTGGATGTAGCCGTAGGTGTACGGAACCGGGCGCTCGAGGCCGGTGGCTGGATCAATGAACGGGTAGTTGACAATCGTAAAGGCGATGATCGTGCCGGTCGGCGGGAGCGGCACCAGTTCGTCCAGTTCGCGGAAGCAGGGTCCGCACACACGCCGCGGCGGGATGCGCACCTTGCCGCACTGCGGACAGCGAATCCCGACGAAACGCTGGTTGGCGCGGATTTCCTGAAAGAACTTGCTGCCATAAATCCCAATTGACCATTCGTAGGGCATGCCCACGTCAGGAGAAGTCATCGTCAAAAGTTCGGGGGCGCTCATGCAGGTTTCTCCTTCCCCAAAATAACCACGTCCGACCACCAGCAGCCGCCAAAGCCGGTCGCCAGCGCGGTTTTGACTTCCGGCACCTGGCGCGCGCCGCCTTTGCCCATCACCTGGATGGCGGCCTCGGCCACGCGCAGCAACGCCGTCGCGCCGATGCAGTTGGTGGACATCACTCCGCCCGACGGGTTGACAGGAATTTTCCCGCCCATGTCGGTGTGACCGTTCCAGATAAACTGCGGGCCCTGGCCGGGGCCGCAAAAGCCCAGGGATTCGATCCATTTCAGCCCGGCGTAGGAATAGGGCAGGTACAACTCGGCCACGTCGAAATCCTCGGCGGGATTCTTGATTCCGGCGGCGGCGTAGGCTTCCCGCGCGGCGCGCTCAAGCGACTCCAGCCCGGTGCGCTGGTCGACATCCCCGAACCAGGAGTGAGTGTGTCGCACGGCGGTGGCCTTGATCCAGGCCGGGCGCGGCGCGAGTTTTTCGGCCACGCCCTCGGCGGCGAAGACAACCGCCGCGGCGCCATCGGTGCGCGGGCAGATGTCGCCCAGTTTGATGGGATACGCCAGCATGGGCGAATCCAGGATCTCGTCCAGGGTGAGCGGGCGGCCGTGCATGTGGGCGTAGGGGTTGTTTTGGGCGTGGGTACGTTCGCGCAGCGCCACGCGGGCGGCGTCCCTTTGGGTGGCGCCGTATTTTTCCATGTAGGCGGAGGCCTCGGTCGCCAGGCTGGGGATCGCCCCGGAGTACGAGTAGCGGTCCCAGATCGGGTCGGAGCACGTGACAATCGCGCCGGTGGTGTCGCTTTCCGAGTTCTTTTCCCAGCCGATCGCCAGCACTCTGTCAAACATGCCCGAAGCGACGTGATAATAGGCGGCGATGGCTACCGATGTGCCGGTGGTGCCGCCGGTAGTGACCTTCATGATCGGTTTCATCACGCCGCCCGAGCCTTCCACGCTCCAGGTGTCGACCGAGTTGATCGCTTCAAAGTGATCCATGTTGCCGATCACGATGGCGTCAATGTCTCGCATGGTCAACTCGCAATCGGCCAGGGCGCGCTGCACGGCTTCATGGATCATTTCACGGCCGTTGACGTCGCGTCGCTGGCTGCGGTGGTGCGTCTGGCCGGTTCCGATGATTGCAACTCGTCTCGCCATTATTCTGCTCCCAAAATCCAGACGCAGTGACTTTGCCCGCAGGGACCATGGCTGCCTTGCGCCAGCGCGGTTTTCACATTGGGGATTTGATGCGCCCCGGCCTGGCCCCGGATCTGCAAACTGGCCTCGATTAAGCGGGCCAACCCGGCCACCAGCTGCGCATGCGCAGATAAAACCCCGCCGGATGGATTGACCGGCAAAGCGCCGCTCATGGCGGTGAGGCCGGATTCCGTTAATCGCCCACCCTGACCGGGGTCGCACAGCCCCAGGCCTTCCAGCCAGAGTGGCTCCATGTAGCTGAAGGCGTCATACACTTCCGCCACGTCAATCTCTTGGCGCGGGTTGACAATGCCCGCCATCTGGTAGGCCCGCTGCGCAGCGTCGCGCAGGGCTTTGGGGTTTGCCAAATCCCTGTCACCAAGAAAATATTCTTCGGCGCAGTGCGCCACGCCCTTGACCCAGACAGGTTTTGTCTTTGCCTTGCGCGCAATTTCTTCATTGCCAATGATGAGCGCCGCCGCGCCGTCGCTGACTGGGCTGCAATCCAGCAGCTTGAGCGGGTCGGCAACTTTGGGCGAGCGCAGCACGTCCTCCACGGAAATTTCCAGCGGCTGGTGTGCCAGGGGATTGTGACGGGCGTTGCCGTGATTCTTGACCGCCACCTGCGCGCATTGCTCCTCGGTGACGCCGTAGCGCGTCAGATACGCATTGGCCTGCAGCGCGGCGGCGCTGGTGGCGTCCAGTCCGAGCGGGCGGTGGTAGATCGGGTCGAACATGGCATTGGAGATGAACTGCGGGTTGCCTTCGCAGCCCTTCGAGTGCGCCACGACCAGCGTGCTGCGAAATCCGCCCAGCACGCGCATGGCCCCATAAAATGCCCCGAAGGTGCCGTCGCCTTCCACGGTTGAGATGTTCTTGTCGTGCGCCCCGGCCGCCTCGCCGACTGCCATGCTGGAAATTGTGCGCCCATCCAGAAAATCGTTCGAGACGGTGATGATATTGTCAATATCCGCCAGGGTCAGACCGGCATCCTCCAGCGCGGCAGTAGTTACGTCGAACACCATGTCGTAGAAGGTTTGATCCGTCTTTCGGCTCTCGTATCTTGTTTGGGCTGCGCCAACGATGGCTATTTTTTCCATAAACTATTCCTAAACCTGTCTAAACACAAAGATGTTCTTCGTGGTTAATGGGTTTGCCTTTCAAGTCAGGATTTCAAACAATTTCAAACCCATCAATATCCAAAATCCGCCCACTGCGTTCAATACCAAATTTAGCCCGCACGCGAACACCATTTTTCAACCGATCGAGTCCATCCTTGATGATGTGGACGAAACCTACATCCGCGCCAGCCAGTTGGATGATGGCATACGCAAACGGCGGCGCGACGGGCTGCAACGGGTAGGCATAGCGGACCACGGTGAACGCCGTAACCGTGCCTTCGTTGCCAAGTTCCAGCCAATTCTCCGTGCTGATTTCGGTAAAGCACGTCGCGCAGTTTTTGCGCGGAGGCACATAGACCTTGCCGCATCCTGAACAGCGGTTCGCCAGGATTTTCTGCTCGTCGCGCAGCGCCACTAAAAAGCGGCTGCCCGTCTCGCCCACCGACCAGGTATAGGGCATTTTGATCTGCCCCTTGAGCGTCAGCGCTTCGGTTTCATTTCTCCAATCTGTCATCATCACACTTTCACCATAATCGCTTCGCCCTGCGAGAGACCGCCGCAAATAGCGGCCACGCCGGTGCCGCCGCCGCGACGCATCAACTCGTACATCAGGGTCATGGTGATGCGCGCGCCGCTCGCGCCGACCGGATGCCCGATGGCGATCGCGCCGCCGTTGACGTTGGTTTTGGCCTGCAAAGCGCGGAATTTTTCCGGGTCGTTTTCAGCCAGCAGCTTGAGCGAGACCAGGGTCACAGCGGCGAAGGCCTCGTTGATTTCGATCAAGTCCACGTCGGCGAGTGTGCACTGATTCTTTTCCAGCAGAGTCTGGATAGTGCGGGCCGGGATTTCCGCCATGTATTTGGGTACCCCGGCGGCGGCCTGGCAGGCCTCGATCGTGGCGAGAGGCTTCAGGCCCAGGCTTTCGGCCCGGTCGCGCCGCATGATGACCATCGCCGACGCGCCGGAATTCAGGCCGGGCGCGTTGCCAGCCGTCACGGTGGGACTGCCGTAAATCGGTTTGAGTTTCGCCATTTTCTCCAGTGAGAGATTTTCCCGCGGCGGTTCGTCTTTTTCCAGCAAGAGCGGCTCGCCTTTGCGTTGGGGAATCTCGACCTTCATCAACTCCTCGCCGATTTTGAATTTCCCCGCCTGATAAGCCTCGAACCAGCGCGCGTGACTGTTCAGTGCCCACGCATCCTGCATTTCGCGCGAGATGCCGTGCTCCACCGCCACTTCGCCGGATTCGGTGGCTACGGGCGCAAACCCTTTGCGCCCGTAGCCCAATTCAAACAGGATATCTTCCAGTTCGATGTGTCCTAGGCGGTTGCCCCAGCGGACTTTTTCGGCGCTGGCGATGAGCGGAGTGTTGCCCATGCTTTCCGCACCCGCCGCGATGACCACGTCCGCGTCACCGGCTTTGATGGCGCGGAAGCCCTGCCGCAGGGCGGTCATCGACGAGCAGCAGGCGCGGTCAATCGTCAGGGAGATGGTCTCGGGCGGGAAGCCCGCCAGCAGCGTGATCTGTCGCGCCGGGACGTTGGTGTAGAGGGCGTATTCGGCCGGGATGCAGGTGCCGTAATAGACTTCGTCCACCGCCGCGGGGTCCAGGTTGATGCGGCGGACAACTTCCTTCAGCGCCAGCACGCCCAGGTCAATACTGGATGTGGTTTTGAGCGCCCCGTCAAAATTGCCAAACGGCGTGCGCACCGCGCTGACGATGACAACATCGTTACTGTCCATGCTTACTCCTGATAGAGCGCATCTACCTGCGCTCCATATTTTTTGTAGATTTCCTTGCGTTTGACTTTCACGGTCGGAGTCAATTCCCCGGCTTCGATGGAAAAATCATGATCGAGAATGATGAATTTTTTGATGGTTTCGTAACTCGCCAGTTCCTGATTTTTCAGCCTGACGATGTCTTCAACTTCCGCCCGGATCTGGGACTCAGCTGCCAGTTCCTGATAGCTGCCCGCCAGCCCAAGCTTTTCCGCCCGCGCTTTGAGTTCATCCTCGTCGAGCGTGATGATCGCCGTCAGGTATTTTTTGCGGTCCCCGTAGACCACCACCTGGCTGATGAGCGGATCTTCCTTCAGCAGGCCTTCAATGTGAATCGGCGCCACGTTCTTGCCACCGGCCGTGATCAGAATATCCTTCATACGGTCGGTAATGGTGATGTAGCCATCCTCGTCAAGCCGGGCCACGTCGCCCGAATGCAGCCAGCTATCGCGGATGGCCTCGGCGGTTTCCTCGGGCTTGTTGTGATAGCGCAGCATTACGTTCGGCCCCTTGACCAGAATCTCGCCTTCGGGCGAGAGATCAAACTGGCATGGTTCGCCGGGCCAGTCGTAATTCGGCCAGGGCTGTCCGACTGTTCCAATGCGGGTGTGACCGGGGATATTGGTTGTCGCGCCGCCCGCCTCGGTCATACCGTATAGTTCATAGACCGGCAGACCCAACTTCCAGAAAAATTCATTGATTTCCTTCGAGAGCGGCGCACCGCCAGTCACCATAAATTGCAGGTGTCCGCCAAAGACCAGTTTTTTGAGATGCTCGAAGTTGTTCTCTTCCAGATCGTGCAGTTGACGGCGGTCGTTCTCGCTGACGGCTTGTCCGGCGATGTCGCCCGCCACCCGCACTCTGCCGCCAATTTCCAGCGCCTTGTGCATGCCATCTTCGGTCAGGTGCGCCAGGATATCGGACTTGCTCCAGATGGTGGAGTAGACTTTTTCGAGCAGGCGCGGCACAACGCGGATGAAGGTCGGTTTGACGAAGCCAAAATCCTTGGAGACTTTATCCAGGCTGCGCGCAAAAGCGACGGTCACATCGCCGCGGTAGATATCCAGCAGCGCACCGGCGAACTGCTCGAAGATGTGCGCCATCGGCAGGAAGGCCAGGTCAATCGATCCCGGCTCAATCGGCAGCCACTTGGCGCCGGTGTAAATAGTGTAGGTCATTGCCAGGTGGTTGTGAACCGCGCCTTTGGGGATGCCGGTTGTGCCGGAAGTGTAGATGTACGAGGCGATGTCGCTCAACTGACCGGCGGCGACGGCGTCTTCAAAAGCGGCGGTTACCTGGCTGTTTTGGGCTGCGCCGAGCGCGATCAGGTCATCGAACGACATGCAGAGCGGGTCCTCCCCCGGCTCGCAGCCTATCGTGATGATCTTTTCCAACTGCGGACTGCTTTCCTTGCGTTTCAGGAACGCGTTGCGCTGCCAGGTTTCTTCCACAAATACGAACCGGGAGTTGAGATCATTCAGGATGTAATGCGCCTGTGATGCTACGTTGTTGGGATAGATGCTGCCGGTGGCTGCGCCAATGGAAAGCAGGCCCAGGTCTGCCAGGGCCCATTCCATGCGGGTCGCGGACATGATCGAGATGGGTTCCCCTTTTTTGGCGCCCAGCGCCAACAGTCCCTGGCCGATGTTTTTAACCAGTTCCCCGGCGCGGTTCCAGCTCATCGTGCGGAATTTCCCTTTGCGGGTAAAGGGCGGAAAATCCCCTTGTTCGTGATAGATGAACAGCGGTTTGTCGCCTTTTTGCTCCACGCGTTCCCAAAAGATCTGCGTGATGGTTTTCTCCGTATCCTTCATAGGCTCTCCTCGCCCGCGCCACCCGGGCGGAGGACGCAGTCAACGCCTCCGCCCGGATTATTTGATCGTTCAGGCAGTTTTGTTGCCATCCGCATCGGTGGCGGTGAAGTTGTAGTCGCATTCGACCAGGGCGTTGGTGTTGTTCCAAGAGGTGATGCCCTGCATCATCTTGAATACCAGCACCTTCTTGCCTTCGAGCTTGTAATCGGGCGAAGAAAGCGCTTTTAACGGGCTGATTTCGCCGCGATTGAGCGCCGCCATCATGTTGAACGGGCTGGAGAAGCGGCCGATGCCATCGGCGGGCAGAGCCATTTCGCGCAATTCTTTCCAGGGCGTGGGGTGGGCTTCGAACTCGATGCTGGTGCAGGAGCCGTCCTGAAAGGTCCAGATGCCCGAGCGGTCTTTGCCATCCGGCCCGTCAAACAGGCGGAAGAACCATTTCCCGTTCAGTTGGCGGGCTTTTTTGAGATGATCTTGCGAGGTGTTCATTTTGTCCTTGCAGGCTTCCATCCAGGCCTTGCTGTAGTACGTAATCATAGCTCTCTCCTTTGGTGGGTGAATCAGGGTTGATACGAATTAACCGCCCGCCGCCAGTGGAAGTATTCTGACGTTGTCGCCAGCCTCCAATACGGTTTCCAGCGTGACCAGCTGGCGGTTGATGACCAAAATATGGGCGCGTTCATAGGCGATGCCGTAATAATCTAACAGGTCGGCGACTTTCGAGCCGGGCGCAAGCTCGACCTGCTCCATGCGGGCCGAGGGCGTGGTCTTGTAGGCGTTGCGCAGCAGGCCGGATAATCTGACCGTGACCGTAATCATGCCAGGCCCAGTTCCTTGAGCTTTTCGGGGGTGGGAATGCCGTCCGCGCTCCAGCCGCGCAGGGCGTAGTATTCATCCAGCATGAGTTGCAGTGGTACCACATTGCCTTCACCGTGACCCTCCGGGTGGGGCTCCTCCGTCAGGCGCGGCGGCAGGTAATCGTCTTTGCGCGAAAATCCCAGCCGGGCGTTGAACATGCGCTCCAGGTTGAAGACGCGCTCGCCCATGCGGTAGGTTTCCTCGAGCGTGTATTTTTCTCCGATCACGGCGTTGTAGAAATCGGTGAAGACTTCCAGCCCGTTTTCGAGGAACATGTAGGGGAATACACACAGCCCCAGGGATTCGATGAAGGCGGTCTCATCCTGATTTTTCTTGACTAGCGCGGGTTTGCCTTCGGGTGTGAGCGGATCCATCGGTTCTGGGATGCCGTTGATCTCACGCTGGATGGTGTTTCCGGTGGTATGGTTGCCGCCTTCCGGCGAGGTGGCGAACAGCAATCCCTGCCCGACCATGGCGCGCGGATGGTAGGCGGAGAAGCCCTGGCCCTTGGAGCCCATGAAAACCTGCGGCGCGCCGTATTTTTCTGCCAGATAGCGGCCGCCGCGGCCTGCCTCCTGGCCGAATCCATCTCCGTGGGCGATCATTTCGAGCAGGCGGATGCTGGCGTCAGCGTCGCGCCACTCCAGCGGGAAGCCAATTTCCTTTTCGGTGATGAGTCCCATCTCGTACAGCTCCATCAACGCGCTGAGAGTCACGCCCGCGTCGATGGTGTCCATGCCCATCTCGTTGCAGATGTAGTTCATCTTGGTGACGGCGTCGATGTCATTGATAAGCAGGTTCGAGCCGAAGGAGTAAAGCGACTCGTATTCCGGCCCGTCGCCGTGCCCCTGGTATTTCGAGTCGGCGGGCAGGCGCGTGTTGCGGGCGCAGTTCAGGGCGCAGGCCACGCAGCCCTTTTTGCGGATGATGGTGCGGTCGTACATGGCCGCTCCGCTGATCAAGTCACCGTCTTCAAAAAAACCGGCCCTGAAATTTTGGGTGGGCATGGCGTTGACCGCGCCGAGCACATCCACAAAGAGCGGAGTGCCAAATTCTTCAAAGACGAGGCCCAAATCCATCGTTTTGATATGATCCGCGATGACATTGGAGCGCAGAATTTCCTCCGGCTCGGCAATCTTGATGCCCTGCGTGCCACGCATGACGATGGCCTTGAGATTCTTGGAGCCCATCACCGCGCCGACTCCCGAGCGCGCCGCCAGGCGGTGCCCGTCATTGGCAATCCCGGCAAAGCGGACAAGGTTTTCTCCCGCTGGGCCGATGCAGCTCGTCTTGGTTTCCGAACGCTGCCGCGGGTTGACGGTCTGCTTGAGGGCGTGATCGGTTTCGACGCAGCTCAATCCCCAGTAGGGGGTGGCATCCTTCAGCTGGACTTTATCGTCGTTGATTGACAGGTAGACTGGCGAGGCGGCTTTTCCGGTGAAAATGATGGCGTCGTACCCGGCGGTTTTGAATGCGCCCGGGAAGTAGCCACCGGCATTCGATGAGCAGATCGTACCCGTCAGCGGGCTCTTGGTGACGACGGTGTTGCGTCCCGAACTGAGCCCGAGCGTCATGGAGAGCGGGCCGTTGATGAAGATCAGTATATTCTCCGGGCTGAGCGGGTCGCAGTGGATGTCCAGCTCGTCGTAGAGAATTTTTGTCCCCAATCCGCGTGCACCAATGTACATGTGCGCCAGTTCCGGGTCAAGCGCTTCGCGTTTGATCTCGCCGGTGGTGAGATTGACGCGCAGGATGGTGCCCATCCAACCGTACACTCCTGGATTTTTCGAAGGAGCTTGCCCTGGACTTGTGGAATGAGCCTGCCCTGAGCTTGTCGAAGGGTTCATAGCCGCACCTCTTTGTAGAGTTGAGCGATTTTTTCAAGATATTCTTCGTCGGCTTCCGCCAGCGTCAGGGCCTGGGGTGCGCAGGCCTTGACGCACAGCGGGTCTTCGCAGACTTCGCATTTGACCGCTTTTCCGTCCGTCAGGAACACGGCTTGATATTCGCAGGCCCGCACGCATTTGCCGCAGCCGGTGCAGGTTTCTTCGTTGATTTCCACGATATTCGTCTGCGGGTTGCGAGTGATGCAGCCTTCCACGGGACAGGCCGTTATGCAGGCAGCCGCATCACGAGGTAGTCCTGGTTCCTGTACGGGACATTGGAAGCAGACATGCGCGGCATACAGGGTATCGTCTTCGTTTTGCGCTACGCGGATGCGGGCAATCGATGGGCGCGCTTCCACCACACCGCCTTTGCTAAACGTCAGCGAGCAGTAGAGAGTGCAAAGATGGCAAAACGTGCAACGCTCTTGTTCGAAAACGATGATGCGACTCAAGGTTCACACTCCCACGCAGTTTTTGATCAGGCGCTCGAATTCGGGTGTGCGGCTGACGGAAACGGGATTGAAAACCATCGTGCCGTCTTCCATGCTTTGTTCAGTGAGTTGGTCGATGGTGGCGTCGTCGGTGGGGAAGCCGTATTCCTTGTAGGTGGTTTTTACGCCAACTTTGGCGTAAAGTTCCCTGAGCGCTTCGATGGCGCGGCGCCCCATCACTTCATCGGACGCGCCGTCATCCTTGACGCCCAACGCGCGCGCCACACTGGCATAGTGATGCGGAACTGCCTGCATGTTGTATTCCATCACATAGAGATTGGCGATGGCCACCGCCACACCGTGGTGGATGTGATGCAGCGCGCCAGCCGTGTGACCAATTCCATGGTCCGCGCCGGGCAGCGCAGTTTGGAAGGCAATGCCGCCCATGTTGGCAGCGATCAGCAGCTTGGAACGCGCTTCGAGTTCATTGGAATTATCGTGATAAGCGGCTTCGATGTTGTCTGCCACCATCTCAATCGCCCGCAGAGAAATCGCGCCGGAGATATCCTGCCGCTGGTCGGAGACGAAACTGCCGATGCAGTGCGTCATCGCGTCAAGCGCGGTGCCTGCCACGATGTGCGCTGGAAGCGTGCGCGTACATTCAGGGTCAAGCACCGCCACGCGCGGGATGAATTTATAGTCGCCGCAAATAATTTTCTTTTTCTTCGGGCGGTCCATGATGACCGCGCCCCACGTCACTTCGGAACCTGTGCCGCAAGTGGTGGGAATGCAGATGATCGGCTTGGTTTCCTTCTGCACCATGTAGAAACCTTCGTAGTCCTCGACCTGCCCGCCCTCAGATTCGATGACCGCTGCCATTTTGGTCACGTCAATGACCGAGCCGCCGCCCAGCGCAATCCAAAAATCAATTTTGGCCTCGCTGGCGAGCTTCGCGATCTCGTAGACCTGTTCCTTGTCCGATTCGGGTAGGACGCTGTCGAAGACCGCCACCACTTCGCGCGACGAACCTTTGAGCGCATTGAGCAGGTAATCCAGTATGCCCGCGCTTTTGACGCCCGCGTCAGTAATCACCATGACCCTGTCCTTGCCCTCGAACTTCCAGTCCAGGTCCAGGTCAGACGGCAAATCGTTGACCTTCCCATTACCGAATACGATGCGTGTTGGATTCCACCACTGGAATTCAGCACTGTGCACGGGCACATTACGATTGATCAGACCCATCCTCCGCCTCCTTTTGAAATCCTTTGAAAAAAATTTGTTTGATGCCGGTCATCCCAAAAATTTTGTATCCAGTTCAACCGTCAAACTGGACGTGTCCATCAAGATACTGGTCAATGCCAGGGTCTTGGGCAACTCATAGCGGAAAAAATATCTCAGTGTGTGAAGTTTTCCCTGGTAGAAATCCGTCTCCGCCGGGGATTTTTCCAGCGCGGCGTGAGCGCTGAGGCCTTGAATCAGCCACTGCCAGGCCATCGTGATGACGCCAAACAGCTCCAGATAAAGCGTGGCATCGGCCAGGAAATGTTCCGTCCCGGCGGATTGCGACAGGCCGATTAGATGGGTGGTCACCTGCTCCAGGCTGGTCAGCGCCGCTTCGAGCTGGTTGGCCAGCGGCTGGAAGGTTGAAATCGCACGGGCGCGCTCCAGCGTCTGACGGATTTCTGCCAGGTAAAGCTGGAAGGCCGCCCCGTCTTTGATGGTCACTTTGCGGCCCAATAAATCCATGCCATGAATGCCGGTCGTGCCTTCGTGGATGGGATGAATGCGCGCGTCGCGGTAATACTGCTCGACCGGGAAATCGTCGCAGTAGCCGTATCCGCCCAGGCATTGCAGACTCTGGCTGACGGATTGAATACCCATCTCGGACGGGTACGTCTTGGCAATCGGGGTCAGCAGATCGAGCAGGAGTTCGTACCGGCGTTTTTCGTCGCCATCCGGCAGCACTTTGACCAGGTCGGCGTAGTACGAGCACTGCATCAACAAGGAGAGCGAACCTTCGACGACGGCTTTCTGGAACAGCAGCATGCGCTTCACGTCAGCATGTTCGATGATGGGCGTCTGTGGCTTGGACGGGTCTTTCTCGGTCGGTTTGCGGCCCTGCAGGCGTTGGCGGGTGTAATCCAGCGCGGTGTAATAGGCCGCGGAGGCAATCGCCGCCGCGCCCATGCCTACTCCCAGGCGAGCTTCGTTCATCATCTGGAACATGTAGCGCAGTCCCTGGTGCGGCTCGCCCACTAGGTAGCCGCGGCAGTCGTTGTTCTCGCCGATGCTCAGCCCGAGAATGGGCGCGCCGCGATAACCCATCTTGTGATAGACCTCGCTGGCGGCGACATCGTTCGAGACGAGTTTGCCGTTTTCGATGCGTTTCTTCGGCACCACAAACAGCGAAATGCCCTTTACGCCGGGCGGCCCGCCGGGGATTTTGGCCAGCATGAGGTGGATGATGTTATCCACGCCGTCATGCTCTCCGGCGGAAGTGAAAATCTTGCGTCCGCGCATTTTGTAATGGCCGTTGGCGGTCGGTTCGGCGGTGGTTGTCAGGTCGGTTAGGGAACTGCCAGCCTGCGGCTCGGTCAACGCCATGGTGCCCTGCCATTCGCCGCTCAACAGTTTGGGGATGTAGGCGTCGATCAATTCCTGTGAGCCAAAGTTGATGATCAGTCCCGCCGCGCCTTTGGAGAGGCCCGGATAGATAATTGCGGAGTAATTTGCGGCGGAAAAGACAAAGCTGCAGGCGTTATCCAGCATCAAGGGAAGCTGGAAGCCGCCGACAGATTCGGGGTGGATCGACCCAATCCAGCCGCCTTCGCCAAAGTCGCGCAGAATCTTGCGCACCGCCGGATGCACTTTGACGGTACCAGCGGCCAGTTCCGGTGGCTGGCGGTCCATCTCCGCCAGGATGGGCAGGAAGGTTTCCTCGGCCATTTTCAGGCTGGTTTCCAGCACCATCGTGAACATCTGCCGGTCATGTTCGCGGTAATAGGCGTGTTTTGTCAGGGAGAGGAGATCGAATACCTCGTAGAGCAGAAATTCCAGGTTGCGTTTGCTGACAAATCTGGCGGTCATGCTTGGGGCTCCTGAGTGGGTCTTCTTCCGGCTACCGCGCGGGCGGTGAAAACGACAACGTCATCGTTCCTTTGATTTTGAATATTGTAGACGGCGGAAATCACGCCGCGCGCCTCATCTTTGACATCCAGTGCGGAGATTTTCATTGCGCAGTGGATGGTGTCGCCGATTTTGACGGGGTTGTAAAAGCGGACGCTGTCCATGCCGTAAAAGGCGATGAAAGATTTCGGCAGGTGGACGTGTTCTCCGAGCCGAAAGAGCAGGGCGGTGCCGATGGCGAGAGTCAACATGCCGTGTGCGATGCGTTCGCCAAATGGCGTGGATTTGGCGTACTCGACGTCGGTATGGAGCGGATGCCAGTCGCCCGTCAGCGAGGCGAAGTTGATAATATCCGCTTCGGTGATGGTGCGCGCCGGGGAGACAAAGCGCTCGCCCAGGGTGTAATCCTCGAAATAGAGTTTTTCCACGCCGCTCACTCCTGTGCTGGCTTGAAATACCGAATCGCCAGAATATTCGCTTCTGGTGATTCGGCAAAGACGGGTTGCATGCGCAGGCCGATTTTTAGATCTTCAAAATCCACTTCGCTGAGCAGATGCGCCATGCCTGTGTCCGCGCCGTCGAGTTTGATGATGCCGTAGAGCACCGGCGCGGACGGAAGCGGCTGGGGTGGGGTGTAATTCGGGCTGGTGAAGGTTTCCAGCGTGCCGAGCGGCCCGATTTCCAACAGGTCACTCTCCGAAAGCTGGGAGAAGCAGCGTCCGCAGGTGTTGCGCGGCGGCCAGTAGGTCAGGTTGCATTTCGGGCAGTGACTACCGAGGATTTTTTGCTCGTCGCGCAGGGCGATGAAAAAGCGGCTGCCAACTCTCCCAGCGTAATAGCGGCTGGAAGCGGTGATGTGCTGGTCAACCTCGAAGGAGTCCCGTTTCTCGGACGGGGCAAAAATGTCGGTCATGCTTCACCTATCGGAGCGAAGTGCAGGATGTCGTTCAGGTCGCCCGTGCGTTCTGCCTGTGGACGCAGGATGGCGCGCACGCGCATGCCCACCCGCACCTTTTGAATGTCGGGTTCGACATCAATAAAATGCTCGATGGTTGAGTAGGCGCCGTCGAGCCGCACGATGCCGTAGGTGTAGGGCGTTTTGTGCGTCTGTCCGGTGGTCGGGTCGGTCAGCGGCAGGTGGACGATGCTGAAGCCCATCAGCATGCCTTCAGGGCTGAGCTCAATCCACTCGCCATTTTTGACATGACAGGCGGCGCAGACGATGCGCGGCGGCATTTGCACCCGTCCGCAGCTGGGGCATTTAATGCCGAAAAATTTTCCATTGTCGCGCAGCTCGGTCAGGAAGCGCGCCATGTAGCCGCCCGCCGCGAAGCGATAGGGCACATCCACAATCATGGGAATGTTGACGAGTTCACTGTCCATCAGTCCTCCCACTTTTTCGAGAGCGCGGTCATGACCGTCCAGTTGGTGCCGCCGTAGGCGGTGGTCAGCGCCCAGTTGACATCCTTCGGGACCTGGTGCTCGCCCGCGTCGCCGCGGATTTGCAGGGCGGCTTCCCAGATGCGCAGCATGGCCGAGGCGCCGATGCAGTTGGTCGAAAGCACGCCGCCCGACGGGTTGACCGGGATCGGCCCGTTGATTTCGGTCTGGCCTTCTTCAATCATGCGGAAACCTTCGCCGCGTTTGCACAAGCCCAAATCCTCGTACCAGACCAGTTCCGCCCAGGTGGCGGGTTCGTAGACTTCAAAAACATCGAAAAACGTGGCGGGATTTTCCACGCCCAATTTTCTGTAGAGTTTTTCGGCGCAGACCCGCGAGAAGATTGGCCCGGTGTTGGTGACGTCGCGCCAGTTGAGTTCGAACTGCTCGTTGTGCGCCGTCTCCGTTGCGCGGATCCAAACGGGTTTCTCGCAGCGTTCGAGCGCGGTTTTCTCGTCCGCCAGGATCATGGCGCAGGCGCCGTTGGATGTCGGGCACATATCCAGCAGGCGGATGGGATAGGCCAGCATTTTCGAGTCGAACACGTCCTGGATGGTGATATCCAGCTTCAGGTGGGCGTACGGATTCTTGCGGGCATTCTGCCGCGCCTTGACCGCTACCATCGCTGAATGTTCTTCGCGCGCGCCGAAGGCCTGCATGTACGATGCGCCCATCATGGCGAAATAGCCTACTGCCGCGCCTGCCAGCGACCGACCGTACAGCGGGTGCGCCACGCCGCTCAGGATGGCGCTGCTGTCGCCTTCTTCCTGTTTTTCAAAGCCGATGCACAGCACCCGGTCGAACAGACCGCTGGCGATGTGATGCGCGCCCGCCACAATCGTCGTCGCGCCGACCGTGCCTCCGGTGGTGATTTTCAAGCCGGGTTTGCCATACGCGCCGGTCGCGTCCGCCAGCCAGCAGTCGGTCAGGTGACAGCCTTCAAAAAATTCCATGTTGCCCAACAGCACCGCGTCGATGTCGTCCATCGTCATGCGCGCGTCCGCCAGAGCAGCGCGCACCGCTTCGTTGACCATCTCGCCCTGATTAACGTCATGCCGGCGCGAGGCGTGAACGGTCTGCCCGCCGCCGATGATTGCCACTTTTCTTTTCATCTGGACCGGGCCTCCCGTCCCAATACGATGACGCATTGATGCTGGCCGCAAAATCCGCTGTGACCTTGCGCCACGGCGATATCCACATCTTTGACTTGATATTCCCCGGCCTGCCCCATGATCTGGTTGGCGGCTTCCGCCACCCGGTTCAGCCCCGCCACATTGGCCGGGACTCCGCCCAGCAAGCCCCCCGAAGGATTGACCGGCAGTTCACCGGAACGGGCGGTCAATCCTTCGTCAGTGATGCGGCCTGCTTCCCCTCGTTTACACAGGCCCAAACCCTCCAGCCAGAGCAGTTCCTGGTAGGAGAATTCATCCCCCAGTTCAACCAAATCCACTTGGCGGCGCGGATCGTTGATCCCGGCCATGCGGTAGGCCATCGCGGAGGCCTTTTCCAGTGCCATGCAGTCCGCCAGGTCGCGGTCGCCGAGATAGTGCGCATCGTAACAGGAGCCGATGCCCAAAATCCAGGCGGGATGGTCGGTGATTTGTTTGGCGCGTTCTTCGGAGGCCATGATCAGGGCCACGGCGCCATCGGTATCGGGAGCAAGATCCAGCGCGCGCAGCGGGTCGGCGATCAGCGGCGCTGCCAGAATTTCATCCAGCGACAAATCCCTGCCGTTATGCATGACCGGGTTGAGTCGCGCGTTGGAGAGATTTTTCAGCACCACGCGCGCCGCCTGCGCTTCAGTAATTCCATACACTGACATGTAGCGCCGCGCCTGCAGCGCTGCCGCCGTGGTGAAATCAAATCCAAGCATGCGGGTGTAGATCGGGTCGAAGGCGGTGTTGTTGACGATGTTGCGGCTGGTTTGCGACATCTTGGTATGCGCCAGCAGCAACGTGCAGTCGAACTCGCCCGAGAGAATGCCGATGGTGGCGTAATACGCGGCGGTTGAGCCGTCCATCGCCATCTTTTCCTCGTTACGCAAATGCCCGCCGATGACATCGGTGATGCCGATGTCGGAGATGGTTTGCCCGTCCCAGATGTCGTGCGAGCAACTGATGCTGTTATCGATGTCGCGCCCGATTTCAAGTCCCGTCTGCTGAAGGACCTGCTCGATGGCTTCATACGCCAGCTCGCCAACATTGACGTCGGCGCGCTTGGGGCTGAAACGGGTCTGGGCCACACCTACAATCGCCACGCGGTCTGTCATTGCTCTCCTTTGGTCTTTATCAATTCACCACAGATAAACACTGATGAACGCTGATTTTTGGCTGAAAATCTAACCAAGGTCCTTAAAGCCTTTTTATCTGTGTTTATCTGTGGTTAAAAAGTTAAATTCTTTCAAAAATCGTCGCAATACCCTGGCCGCCGCCGATGCACAGCGTCGCAAGTCCATACCGTCTACCAGTGCGTTTGAGTTGATGCATGACTGCCAGCGCTAGGCGTCCGCCTGTCATGCCGTTGGGATGACCGAAGGCGATCGCGCCGCCATTGGGATTCCATTTTTCGGGGTCAACGGCATGACCTTGGCTTGCCAGAATTTTCATCACTGCCAGCGTCTGCGAGGCGAAGGCTTCGTTGCATTCAACGACATCCATGTTCGCCAGCGCCAGTCCGGTTTTCGCCAGCACTGCCTTGACCGCATCCACGGGCGCGATGCCCATGTATTTTGGCTCGCGCGCCGTCACGGCGCAGCCGACAAAACGCGACAGCGGTGCGTATCCCAGCTCGTCCGCTTTTTCTTTCGACATGAGCAAAAGAGCCACGCCGCCATCGTTGAGTCCGGATGACGAACCTGCCGTCACGGTGCCATCTTTTTTAAAGGATGGACGCAGGCTGGTCAGTTTTTCGAGACTGGTGGCGCGTGGATGTTCATCCCGCTCGAAGATGAGCGATTCGCCCTTCGGCTGCGGCACCGTCACCGGAACAATTTCCTCGCTGAAATATCCCGCTTCGATGGCGGCGATGGCGTGTTCCTGGCTGCGCAGGCTGAACCGATCCTGCTCCTCACGTGTGATGTCGAATTCTTCCGCCAGTCCTTCGGCGATGATGCCCATCGGGACATCGGTATCCGCATCCGGGCCGACTTCGCGCGTGATCCAGGCGTTCGGCGTCAGCGCGAAGGGCGTTTTCTGGCGCTGCATCAGGTGCGGTTGGGTGCTCCAGCTTTCGCATCCGCCCGCGATGTAAACATCCCCAAACTCGGCGCGGATGAAGGCCGCCGCGGTGTTGATGGTTTGCAGCGCGGAGCCGCACTGCCGCTCGACAGTCTGCGCGGGCACCGAGAGAGGAAATCCCGCCTTGAGCGCCGCCCAGCGTCCGATATTGACCGCCGCGTTATTGGTGCAGGCGTGACCGATGAGAATGTCGTTCACCATCTCAGGGTTGAGCCTGGTTTTTTCGAGCAAACCTTTCAGGGCAAAGGCCGCCAACTCCTCCGGGCGGAAGGATGACAAAGAGCCGCCCATCCGTCCAATGGCTGTCCGCGCGCCGTCAATGATGACCACTTCTTTCATGGGTTTCTTCCCTCTCTTGCGAAGCGTTATTCCGCAAGGTTGAAGTAAATATCTGTCGGCTGGAGTTTCGAGTTGCGCCGATAGCGCCCCAGCACCTTTTTGCCGATCCAACTGATGTCAGCCTGATCCGTGTCAACGCCCAATAAGCGGCCCAGGAAAAGGGTGTCGCACTGCTCAAACTCGACCTGAATCAAAACGTAGGGGCATTCGGGCAAAAAGGCTTCCGAACCAAAATGGCAAACGGTGAAAGCATGGATCACGCCGCGAGGTTCAATTTCCACCCACTCGGTTTCCTTGCCGGAATACATATCGTGGGCGCGCGGGGTGGCGTAGGTATAGCCGCTCTCCGGCTCCCGGCAGACGATGAAACGCTTGTTGGTCAGGGCCGCGAAGAAGGGCGAATCCTTGCCGTACGAGTAGTTGTAATCGATGGAATAGGGGGCTTTGATCACGATCGGCGACATCGTTTTCAGGGAGGAAAGATCATCGCCGCTGGGGAAGGGCAGCCCGTAGACGGTGGTGCCTTCCAGGTTTTCTTCGATAATAGGGGAAATGTTTTTCTTGGACATGGGAGTCTCCTATTGCTCGCTTTCCAAAATGCTGACGGTGACGTAGGTGCCTGTGCCCGCGTGCGAATGGATTACGCCGCGCTGGGCATCGGGCACTTGCAAAGTTGGGTCGCCGAAATGTTTTTCGATCGTGCCCTGTAGCTGCCAGGTGGCAAAGACTCCTTGCATCAAGCCCGTCGCGCCGACCGGGTGTCCGCAAGCGATCAGGCCGCCAGATGGGTTGACCGGGCAAACCGGCTTTTCCGGCAGGCTAAGCCCGTAATCGATGCCGGGCATAAAAGTCTTACCGCTGGCAGCAAATGTCCCGCCTTCGCCGTAGCGGCACAGGCCCATATCTTCATAGGTTTGGATTTCGGAAGATGTGTAGGCATCGTGCAGCTCGACGAAGTCAATTTCTTTGAGCGGGTCGCTGATTTTGGCGTTTTTATAGGCTTCGCGGCTGGCCATGCGTCCAGCGCGAAAAGAATGAACGCCCGGATAGCGGAAACCGCGTTCCCAGAGTTCCTTGTAATAGGCGCGCGAGTCGTCATCCGTTTCATTGGGCAGGGCGTTGTACTTGTAAAACTCGTCAAAAGATTGGTGCGGACGGTCGGCCATGCGCATGGCATCCGTGCCGCGCCCAATTCCGGAGACCAGCACGCGCGGCAAGCGGCGTCCGGCTGCTTTTTCCAGTTTGGTCAGGCCTTCTTCGGAGCAGAAGATTACCGCCGCTGCGCCATCGCTCATCACGCAAATATCGTTGCGAGTCAGCGGCCAGGCCACCATCGGCGATTCGCGCACATCCTGGATGGTCAGGCGCTGTCGTTTTTGGGCGTAGGGATTATGGTAGGCGTTGATGTGGTTCTTGACGGAGACATGCGCCAATTGTTCGACGGTCGTGCCAAATTCGGCCATGTGGCGCGTCACCATCATGGCGTAGTAGCCGGAGTAAAAGCCGCCGACCGGATAATCGAAGGAAACATCCGAAGCCAGGGCGATGAATTCATTGCCTTTCCAGGTTTCCACATGACTCATCTGCTCGAAGCCAAAGCTCAGGCAAATATCCATGTAACCGGAGGCAACGGCCTTCCAGCCTTCCTGGAAGCAGATGCCGCCGGTGGCTCCGCCGCCTTCCACCCGGTGGGATGGTTTCGGGCACAGGCCCAGGTAATCCTGAACCATGATGCCCGCCATCAGTTGACGGGTGAAATGATCAGAAAAGTACGAAGCTACACTGCCGTCCACCAATTCAAAAAACTGGGGATGATCGATCCCGATGTCAGCCAGGGCGTAATCGTAAGCTTCCTTGACCAGACCGGGGAACACTTTGTCGGGGCGGGCTTTGGCAAATTTGCTTACACCGCCCGAAACTACATAAACAGGTCGCATTGGTTTCTCCTTTATTGAATTACTCAGTAGCCCTTGAACGCGGGTTTTCTCTTTTCAAGGAAAGCGTTCATGCCTTCGACGCGATCCTGGGTACCAAAACAGAGTGAAAAACAGCGCGCCTCGATTTCGAGCGCTGTTCGCAGGTCGGCCTGTGCGCCGTTATTGAGCGCGACTTTGGCCATGTGCAACGCCACCGGCCCTCGGGCGGCGATCTTCTGATAGATTTTTTCGACGGCGGCATCCAGTTGGTCAGGCGCCACGACCTGGTTGACCAGCCCGATATTCAACGCTTCCTGCGCGGAGATATGGTCGCCGGTGAAAATCAGTTCCTTGGCTTTGCCCATCCCGACCAAACGCGGCAGGCGCTGAGTCCCGCCGTAGCCGGGGATAATTCCCAGCTTGATTTCGGGCAGCCCCAAAATGGCGGTATCCGCCGCGATGCGGATGTCGCAGCTCAGGGCCACTTCCGTCCCGCCACCCAGCGCAATCCCGTTAATGCGGGCGATGACCGGCTTGGGAAAATTTTCAATCTCGGAACAAATCGCCTGTCCCTTGGGAACTTCGCTCAAGGTTTCGATGTAGCCCTGCCCACGCGCCATGATGGAGATGTCGCCGCCGGAGATGAAGGCTTTCTCGCCCGCGCCGGTCAAAACCACCACCCGGATGCTTTCATCCGTTTCGATGTCTCTCAAAGCCTGTTGAATTTCCAACATCGTCTGGAAGCGAATCGCGTTTAGAACCTGCGGCCGGTCAATCGTGATGGTGGCCACGCTGCCCGATTTTTCGAGCCGGATATCTTCGTAACTCATGCCTGCCTCTTTAAAAGATCTTGAACGGCGTCTTGCTGCCGTCGGGCTGGTAATCGTAAAAGCCCTTGCCGTTTTTGCGGCCGAGACGTCCTGCTTCCAGCATCTTGCGATACATGATGGACAGCCGGTCGCTCTCCAGCCCCGTATACTCATGGATGGCGTCCTGCGCCATTTGGATCACGTCGAAGCCGCCGAAATCCGCCAGCTCGCAGGGACCCATCGGGTACCCGGCGCCCAGCTTCATGGCCGTGTCAATCTCTTCGGGTGTGGCGACTCCGTCCAACACCATCTGCGCCGCTTCCTGGTACAGGCGTCCCAGCAGCCGGTTGACGATAAAGCCGGGCAGGTCTTTGCACTTGATCGGCGTCTTACCCAACTGCTGGCAGACGGCCAGAGTCGTTTCCACGGTTTCAGCCGAGACGCCCAGCGGCAGGACCACTTCCACCAGTTTCATCACCGCGGCGGGATTGAAGAAATGTGTGCCAATGCACTTATCGGGGCGCTTTGTCGCCCCGGCGATGGCAGTCACCGGCAGGACGGATGTGTTCGTTGCAAAGATGGTGTGTGCGGGGCAGAACCTGTCCAGGTCGGCAAAAGTTTTTTGTTTCAGATCCAGCTTCTCCGGGATGGCCTCGATCACAAAATCTGTATCTTTGACGGCGCTTTCCAGATCCGTACTGACGCGCAAACGGGCCAGCGCCGCCTGTCCATCTTCCGCGGAAATTTTCCCCTTCGCCACCAGGAACTTTTCCACGTTTCCCGTGATTTTTGCCAGCGCCTTGTCCAAAAATTCCTGGCTGACATCGTACAGGCTCACGTCAAAGCCACTTGTGGCGGCCATCTGGGCGATGCTGTGTCCCATGGTGCCGGCTCCAAGCACGGCAATACGGTTAATTGACATGACATTCTCCTTTGTCTTGGGATGAGAAAACGCCTCGCAAGCAGCGAGGCGCAGGAAATCAATTAATTAATAAACACCGTAATCCTGACCGGTAATTTCAGACGCGCAAATTAGCCCGGCAGCGCAGGCGCAGTCCATCGCCACGCCATAACCCTTGACCGTGTCGCCCGTGAAGAACAACCCTTCGAGATTGGGCGCGCGCACTGGCGTCTTGAGCGTGCCCGCCTGGTTGACATCCTTGGCCACGCCTTCCAGCCGCCAGCTGACCGGGAACAGCGCCCATTCGATGCTTTCTTTGAATCCCGGGTAGCGCCGTTCGAGATACTCAACGATCTGCTCGCAGGCCCAGAACATCAGCTCCTTGTCGCGGGCTTCGTCTTCAGTTACCGGAGCGTAGGCCGTCAGCAGGTGTTTTCCCTCGGGCGCGCACAGCGGGTCGGTTTGCGATTGAATGTTCCAGCACATGTAAATGTCGTGCGAGAAACGATTTCCCTTGGGGATCACGAGCGTGTCCTTCATCCCCAGTTTCCACTGCTCTTGCGGCAGCGCGAGCGATTTCAGACCAAAATACGGCGCGATCGAGCCGTAACTCTTCAACTTTTCGGTGCGGTTGACATATTCCACCGGAAAAAGCGCCCGGTCGATATAACGGAAGGTTTCCTGGGTAGGGATATTACTGACCACGATCGGGGCCTCGACCTCGATCGTGCTCCCGTTGTTCCGGCGGATTTTCACGCCTCGAACTTTGCCCTCCGCAACCAGGATCTCCTGCACCGTTGTTTCGAGCCACAACTCCCCGCTAAAATGCAGGAAGCGGTCGCGCACCGAATCCATCCACTGCTGGATGCCGCCCACCGCAAACCCCGACGGATACCTCGCCACCCCCGTCTTGAATCGCGGATTGATGACTTCGCCGAAATAGCGGAAAATATCGCCAACCGAGATTTCATCGGGATCGTTGATGGTGGTGATCAGCGTCCCGACCGCATGCAGCATTTCGTACAACACATGCTGACGGTCGATGCCCCGCTCGCGGCACCACTGCGCCAGCGAAACGGATTCAAACCTGCGGAAATCTGCCTCGCCCATCTTCATCGCCGAAAAATAAAAATCCAAAAACGACGATTCGTTTTCTTCCACGATCGCGTTGATGCGCGGGTCCAGTTTCCCGGCATGAAAATCCAGGTACCAGTCCTCGTCAATGTAGGTGGCGTTGACATTTCCCGCAAATCGCACGCCCGCCTGCTCGCCCGACCCGATGATTTGATCGAGGTCGTAAAAATATCCGCGCCCGTTGAGCGAGACGCCGTGATAGCCCAAATCCAGCCGGTAGCCGTCAAGCAATCGATTCTGTTGAATTTCGGGGAAGGTGGGGATGGTTTTCGCCAGCCAGCAATACTGCTGGCCCAGCATGTCGCGATACCAGGTTTCGCCGTGCTCGAGAATTTCGCGTCCACCGAGCGTCTTGGCTCGCCCGCCAACGCGGTTTGACTTTTCAACCAGCAAGACTTTACGACCCTGATGGGCCAGCAGCGCAGCAACCGTCAATCCGCCCACACCTGCTCCAATTACGATGGCGTCGTAAAGATTGGTTTTCATTCGGGTCACTCCAGCAGCATGAATTCGTGCAAAGTCTCGCCTGCAACCTCGTGCTTTTGACCGTCTATTTCGATGCTGGCCTGATAGGTCGCCAGGAACCTGTAATAGTGGTAAAAATGCTCGTCGCCGCGGGGCATTCTCAGTGTTTCGACGATTCTTTCGGTGGTCAGCACGCCGTCAACGTGGATGCCTTCTCCGCGACAGGTCAGGCGCAGCCGCTGTGGAATTTCCCAGCCGAACTGCTCATCCCGGCGGCTTTCTTCAATCGTGACCGTGATCTGGTCGGTGCCGAGTATGATTTCCCCATCCTTGCCCAAAAGGAACGGCGAAACGATCGGCGAGCCATGCTCTTTGGGGATCACCCAGCCATAGATCAGCGTGAAATTTGGATCGAAAATGCGGCCCCAGTACCAGCCCCAGAAATGTTCTTCCAGCTCGAAGTCGCCCCAGTTGTGGTCGTGATAGGCCATCCCGCTGACGGGGTGGGGAAGACCTTCCAGCGTCAGTGTCCCTGATACAGTTCCGCGCGGAACCGGCACCACCCAACCTGTCTGATGGGTGCCGTCAGTCCAGAGCAGGCCGCTGCCAGCCTTCCAGCCGGGCAGGTCGTTTTTCACCGTCAGATCCAGGCCTAAATTCCCCATATCCATAACCAGGTGGTAGCCCGAGTCAGTTTCTTCGGCCAGCAAATTGCCCATTTGCACGCGGCAATGATCTTTTGCCGCCGAATTCTCCTGCCCGGGCCGCACCGCCCACATTTTGACGATCGGCGGCGCCTTGGGTGGATAAATAAACATCTGCATGGTAGGCACGTGTGGCAGCAGGAACATGTTGTGATAATGGAAGGTCACCACCGCCTTGTAGCCATTGTCGAACGAAAAATCAAAATACCACCACTCCCACTCGTCGTTCGAGTCTTGGATGTGGGCGCCATCGTCGGCGGGGACGTAATCGTTTGGATGACGATCCCAGCCGCGTTTTCCATCGTAAAGTGAGAGGAAAGCCTTGTGTTCGCTCATGGGCAATGGCCAATTATTACTTTCTACTTGTTTGTGGAGGTTTCCTCGCCAATCCAAATCTTGGCGCGGACATCTTCAAGCGCAGATTGAACTTCGCTGCGCAGTTTGGTTAATTCTTCCATTTGCTTATCAATTTGGGCGATCTTGCGCTGCATCATTTGGTGCAACTGGATAAACTGCTGCTGTTCGCCCAATTTATCCGGATGAGCGTCGTAAATACCGAACAGTTCCTTGATTTCGTCTAAAGTGAAAGCTTCTTTGGCCCGAAAAATCAGCTTGAGCCGCCCGCGCTCTTTGCGGGAATAGCGGCGTTGATTTCCATCGGAACGTTGGGGCGAAATCAAGCCACATTCCTCATAGTAGCGAATGGTGCGGGTGGTTGTGCCCAGTTCACTTGCCAGTTCGCCGATGGAAAACGAGTCTTTTAGCGGTTTTTTGGGAATATCTATAACTTTATCTAATGTCATGGGGTTCCTTGCAGTGTTCTGACTAATAGAATACATCATGTTAACGTTAAAGTCAACTATTAAAATGAAGAAATCCGCCGGGAGTTTTTGGCGGATTCTTGAGATTGTTTCGTGAAATGGAGCTGGTTTTTGCTTCCCCCGGGCCTGGTTTCGCTGCGATGAAGCGTATTTGGGCTGAAGGGTTGTCACGCTGGAAAGCGGTACCAGCGTAAATGGGATTTTACGTGACGAGGGCGGTCAGGAGTTGAATCAGGGCGATAAAATCGCGTTGGTCGGCTGTTTCAACCGGAGTGTGGTGATAGCGGATGGGCAGCGACAGGGCAGCCGTGCGCGCGCCACGGCCCGCATATGGAAGCGGGGTGACGGCTGTGCTGATTCCGCTGACCACTTCATCCTGAACGGGAAGTCCCAATTCACCCGCAACGCTGCGGAAATGCTGTGCCAGCGCCAGATCCGGCACGAAAGCGGCCATTTTGCCACGAATGGCATCCATCCATTTGATGGCGGGGCCAGCTCCCAGCACAATTTCGCTTTGCTGTCCACGGGTGTCGGGCGTGTCAAAGGCCAGCGTGCCATCCACGCCCACAATCACATCGGGTTGGCGGATGTTGACAGCTGGCAGGCCTCCCATCAGCATGGTTTCTTCTTGCACCACAAAGGCCAGGGTTAAATCCACTTTCAAACCGGCGTCCGAAAGGGCGTGAGCCAGGCCAACCAGCGCGGCGCAACCCAGCCGGTCATCGAGCGCTTTGCCCACCAGACGACCATCAGCCTGGGCGGTCAGTTCGGAGGCCCAGGTCAGTCCATCGCCGATGCGGACTCCGAGAGACTCGGCCTGTTTCCGCGAGTTGGCGCCAATATCCAGATAGACACTATCCCAAGCTTGGGACGCGCCTGGGTCGAGATGAGCTGGCAGGCTGCCAGCCTGAGCCGGGAAGGGACCATTTTGTGTCCAAAGCGTCAACCGGCTGCCGGGCAGGGCGCGCAGACTGATTCCGCCCAACCGCTCCACCAGCAGGAAGCCTTCGGGGGTGATGCGGCGGACGATCAAACCGACTTCGTCCATGTGTGATACCAGCATCCAATTTGGACCGGGGTTTGGGCGGCGGGCCAGTAGATTTCCCAATGGATCACGCTCAAGTTCCCAGCTGGCGGGCAGGGCGGCGGTAATACAATCCGCAACCAGGTTTTCGCGTCCGGGCAATCCGGGAGTGCGCACCAGTTCGGCCAAAAATGGGAAGTCAAAATCCGGTCTCATAGGAAACTCCTAAAAAACAAAACCTGTGGTTGGATATTTCGTCATGCCTGATGGTACCACGTCAGGCGATGCGCGGTTTCAGCCTCCACGCCAGCCAGTGGATATAAGGCGCCGAATTGTTGCAAGGCCAGGGAAGCCGAAACGCCGCCGTACCAACCGGCTTGATGCAAATCCCCGCTCTCAACCAGGCCGACGATGAATCCGCCGCAGTAAGCGTTCCCTGCGCCGGTGACATCAACCGGCGCAGGGCCGGGGTAGATGGGAATGCGGTAAATGTGCCCGCTTGAATCAGCCACCAGGCTTCCGGCGGAGCCCATCCGCAGGGCGGCTACCTTGACGCCATGCTCCGACACTAGGGATTGGATGATTTTTTCGGGTGCTTGCAGACCGGTCAGGTGGCGCGCTTCGTCCAGGTTGGGGGAGACAGCATCCACCATGGCGGCATAGCGGGAAAATTCTGCTAGGTTTTCGGCGATGCAAAAGCCATCCCAGGGCTCCCACAGAATCATTCTGCAACCGCGCTGACGGAGCGCGGCCGCCCAGAGCGGCACTTCCTGCGGGCTGCAGTGCAGGTGAATTCCGGCGGGCGGGTCATAAACTGCCGGCAGTTCGCGTGGATTCAGGCAGATGGCCAGCATTTCAGCAAAACTGGTGCGAAAGACTTCATTGCGGGTGCCGTCGGTTTCAAATAACTGCCAGGCGCGCGGCGTTGGCGTGGACCGATAGCATAAACCGCTCAGATCGAAGTGTTCGGCCAGTTCGGCCAGCTGATCGCCGCCAAAATCGGAGCCGACCGGCGCGGCCAGGCCAACCCGGCTGTGCCAGACGCGCATGCCCATGACCGCATGGACGGCACCGCCGCCCAGCCTGCCCATGCGCGAGCTGCCATCCGGCAGGATAATGTCGTCGATGATGACGTTGCCAATCGAAAGATAAAATCCGGTTGTCATGGTGAGTGTTTCAGGACAGGCCAGCGCGTATAATCTCAAGGAAACGCATCCGGTCAATCGCAACGCCAACATCCACGTTGACGGGCAATGCGTGATGCCCGGAAATATCCGCAACCGTGCGCCCGCGGGTGAGTTCGCCGCGCAGTTCAATGCCAACGTGCATCGGTTTGGTGCGAGTCAGCGCCGGGTCAATCACGGTTGCGATCGCACAGGCGTCATAAATTTGTCCCCGTTCAACGTGGCGGTGATTGATAAACCAGCGGACGTCGCGCTCCATCAGGCTGGCAGCGACGATGGCCCACGGGGATCCAATCTGGCCGATTTTCGCCACATTGTCCAGCGAAACATAGGCCTGGGCGGTTACTTCCAGTCCAATCATGGTGATCGGAATTCCGGCGGAATACACAATGTGAGCGGCTTCTGGGTCAGCCAGGATGTTGAATTCAGCGGAGGGGGTGGTGTTGCCTTCGAGATAGGCGCCGCCCATCGTCACCAGGCGCGGAATCCGCGTGGCGAGACGGGGCTCAATCCGTAGGGCGAGCGCCAGGTTGGTCAAAGGGCCGATCGGCGCGTAGACGGTATCCGGCCCGAGCGGCCCCATATAGTAGCGGATTAAAAAATCCACCGCCCGTTCGGTTTGGGGTTGGAGGTCTGTGGCGGGTAAGGGCAGGATCGCCCGTTGATCGGAATTCATGGGCGGCGGCGGGTTGACCAGGGCGGTCAGCGCTCCGGAATAAACCGGGACATGACCAAGCTGTCCAGCCGCAATCACCCGCAAGGTATTGTCCAGCGTGACGGACAGTGGCGCGTTGCCGTGGGTGACAGTCACCGCCACCAGTTCCAACGCGGGGTGATGACCGGCCAGCAAAATGGCGACGGCATCATCTCCGCCGGTATCGACATCCAGGATTACTTTTTGGGCCATTTCTTCTCCAACTAATTTACGATAGTGCGCCGCGCCGTTACCGGTGCGGCGCACTTTATCGCAAGCATCAACTTACTTTGAAGGTTGTTTCACGGCCTGCATAAAGGCCGAAATTCGATCGGCTTCCCATTCGGCCAGCAGGGCTTCTTTTGTCCAGCCATTGGTTGATTTGAAAGAGCTGCTGACAATGACGCCGTCAGCGAATTGCAGGGCCTGCGCCACGTTGTCGGGGCTGGCGCCGCCGCCGAGCAAGAGCGGCGCGCCCAAATTGGCGGCCCGCACGCTGTTGAGCATCTCCAGCGATTCTGGGAAAGACTTGCCGGTCAGGATCAACCCATCCGCGCGGCCAAAGACTGCCGCCTGGCGGGCTTCTTCGACGAGCGGCAAACGTCCAAGCGGTTCGCCGGTGCGGTCGTAGACGTCCGCCAGAATCAGGATATCCTCGGCCCCGATTTGGGCGCGATAGTGGATGGCCTCGTAGGCACAGCCTTCCAGCATGCCTTCGGCTTTGATCATAGCGCCGACGTAAACTTTCAGGCGGACGAATTGCGCGCCAATGGCCTGGGCAACGGCCAGCGGTTCGCGCGCGCCATGACTGAGCATGCAAACGCCTAGGGCCAGCTGCGGAAATTCCCGCCGCAGGGCCGCGCCCACTACTGCCAGGTTGGCGATTGTATGCGGTTCGATGTGCGGAGCAAGCGGAAAATCGCCCAGATCCTGCAAGTAGAGCGCTTTGATCCCGGCTTTGACGGCTCGCTCGGTGTTGCGCAGGGCTGAATCAACGGCTACCTGCGCGGATTGTGCGGCAGGATGCCGCGAGGCGGGCGACGGCGGCAGGTGCAGCGCGGCGATAATCGCCGGACGTCCGGGGGTGAACAGAACCGGGGAACTCATGGCATCCATTTTTCCGATAATTCAGAAGTGCGGATGCGGCTGATCCCGCCGCCGCCTTCGGTGGAGCGCCCGCCGCCAAATCCGCGGAAAAAGGGTTCGCCGACCACCTCCGCGCGGTAGGCCGCAAACAACAGGCCCGGAATCTGGGTCACCAAATGCGAGAACATTTCGCGGACGGGTGAAAAGGTGAAGGCGGCGTCGGCCAGTTTGGTCAATTCCAGAGCTGTTTTGGGGGCAATCACCACCACGCGCCGACCAATAGCCTTGGCGGCCACCACCATTTCAGTCACGCGGGAGAGATCGCGTTCGGCGGCTGTAATGGCAAAAGTGGGCGTGTTGGCGTCTTTGGCAAAATATTGTAAATGGCACCATTCTTCGGTGTCCTGACCGAGAGCCGGGTCACCGGAGGCTTCCAGTACCTTGGCCGCGGTAAAGAGCGCGATGCCAAAGTTGGGGCCGGAGCCTGCAAAAACGAATTCCTTGGCATCTTTCCAATCTGCCGCCAGCTTTTGGATGGCAGATTCATTCGAGTTGATGGTCTCTTCAATCACCTTTCCCAAAGCGAAGATTTCATTACGGATCGCGGTGGCCTGGGGTGAGGTCAACGTGCCGCGTACTTCGCCAATGCGGATGGCGATCAGCAGCAGGGCAACCTGGTTGATGAAGAAGGAGCGCGCTCCGGGAATATGCACGCCTTCCGGATCGGGGAAAGCGGGGTTAGGCACCTGGAAAAGGACATCTCCGGCCATGGCGACCCGGCTTCCGGGTGTTGCGCTGAGTGCCAGCGTGGTGGCACCAGCCTGGCGCGCCATATTCAGCGCTTCGAGGGTGCGGGTGACTTCACCGGAGACTGAAATGCCAATCACCAGGTTGGTGAACGGTCCGGTTTGGGGGATAAAACCGGCAGAGTAGCGCGCAAACTGCATGGCAGTGGCAACTTCAACGGGCAGACCGGTCAGCGTTTTAAAAGCCAATTCACTGTTGAGCGAGGCGTGGTGGGAATCGCCGCAGCCGGTGATGAAAATGCGCTTGAGGGACAGAATCAATTCAGGGTGCAAGGACTTGCGGGCGGTTTCATCCAGTTCAGTAAAGACGGTTGTTAACAGCGCCGGAAGACTTTTGACTTGAGCAACCATACCATTCATTACGAAATTCCTCCATGAGAGAGTGGGATAAGATGAGCTTGATCGAGGGCGAAACGCATTCTGCGCTCTGCCTCGGGGTGGATAAGTTGATTCCAGGTCGGCAGACCAACCTGTTCGACCAGGAATGAGGCTGCCGCGGCGCCACTGGCTGCGGCGCGGGCCAAATCGTGGGTTTGATCCCAGCTGACGAGAAAGGCGCCGCAAAAGGCGTTGCCTGCTCCGACCGTATCCACCACTTGGGTGGGAATGGCCGGGATGTGAACGGCCTGGGTGCTGCCGCTTTGGGCCACCAGGCTGCCCTCGCTGCCCAAGCGTAAAACAACCACCTGGGCGCCATAATTCAGCAAAGCGGCCAGCAAGGTCGGGGCATCCAGATCACCCAGCATTGATTGGGCTTCCACCAGATTGAGCGAGAGTAAGTCACACAACGCTGTCAGGTGCTGCAGCTCCTGGGATGTTGCCAGGCGCTCAGCGGCTTTAAACGTCTCCAGACTGAGCAAACCGCTGGCTGTGTGCAAATCGTTCAAAAAAGTTTGGACAGGTTCCAGGGGATGGACGCCCAGATGAGCGCCGCGCCAGTTGGGGGAGATACGCGAAAGGCTGTGTTCGTGGCTGAGATGCTCCCTGACTGCTTCAAGCGGCACGCGCCAGACCTGGGTGCGGCGGCCATCTTCTTCCAAGGCCTGCCAGGCGCGCGGGGTTGGCTGCGCGGAATAGTACAGGGCGCTGGTGTCAATCCCGGTATCGTTGAACCAATCGAGCACCGTGGCGGGCAAATCCGGGCCGACACTGGCCACGATGCCAACGGAATCAGACCACAGGCGCATTCCAAAAGCCGTCTGCGGCCCGCCGCCGCCCAGGACGCCCATGCGGGTCTGTCCATCGGGGAAGACAATGTCGTCGAGAATAATGTTGAAAGCGAGATAATCGACCATAAATGGGTTAAGAGTGATCTACTAAAAACTGCTCAACCTGAGCCTGGGTGGGCAATCCGGCACGTGGGCCGAGTTGTTGAATTTTGATGGCGGCGGCCGCGTTGGCAAAGCGCAGGCGCTCTGTCAGTGTTTGACCGGCTTGGAGCGCCGCCAGGTAAGCGGCGTGGAAACAATCGCCCGAACCGGTTGAATCAACCACCGGCACATGGAATCCGTCCACCTGGGCAAATCCGTCAGGGGTGACGGCGGCTGACCCGGCAGCGCCAAGCGTGACGATGACTTCCTCCACGCCCAGATCGAGCACTTCGTGGGCGACGGGTTCCCAATCGCTGTCGGGATTTACCATCCCCCCTGCACTTCGGGGGACCATCGCCAACCCGCCGCGGTTGGTGAATAAAATTTGGGTCTGGCGCAACGCTGAGAGCAATTCATCGCCCTCGACCGGGGTGACAGATTCGAGATCAACGGCCACTCGTCCGCCGCCCGAATGGACAGCGGCAGCAAAACGCTCGAACCAGGCCGGGATTTGCGGCACGGCGTAGCCAAAGCGGGTTTGCGTCAAAGCCTGCAGCACCTCGTCCGTGAGAGTGGGCGGATCAGACAACGTATTGACGACCAGGATGGTCCGCTCGCCAGATGGATCGAGCAGGATGACGCAAAAGTTGCTGACTGCGCCAGGGTGGATGACGCTCAGGGTCGCATCAACGTCAAAACGGCCGAACTCAGTCAGCACGAAGCGGCCATTATCATCATCGCCGAGCGAGCCGCTCCAGCCGGTTTGCAGGCCCAGGCGCGAGGCGGCGCAGGCAGTATTGGAGACCAATCCACCTGCGGCCCGCCCGGCAAATTGCGCCAGTAGTTTTTCGTCGGCTTGAGGCAGGCGCTCCACCTTCAGAATCAGGTCGAGGGAAGAACCGCCCATACAGAATAAATCAAACACAAGGGCCTCAGCGCAGCGTCTGGTAGAGTGTTTCTTTCCAGAGATCGACGTCAATTTCCCAGCATACATCCACGTTGGCGGGTTTCTGGGAGACGCCGCGTTCATCCACCACGGTCATCCCGCGTGTCAGTTCGCTGACGGTTTCGACATCCACAAAGTGGCGGCTGTGGCGTTTCAGCACGGCGGGATTCAGGGCAACCGCCATCGTGATCGGGTCGGGCAGCGGCAGGGCCGGGTCGCCCAGCCAGGTGCGGTTGGTTTCAATCGCTTGTCGATTGCAGTCGATGGCAAAATGCGCCCGCGGAGTATTGAAGGCGCGGATGGCTTGCATATCGGCGTCGCTCAGGTTGGCTACTCCGCGGCACAATTCCCAGCCGACCATCACCAGCGGGATGCCGGAGTGGAAAACCATCCGGGCAGCTTCGGGGTCGAACCAGATGTTGTATTCCGCGGCGGCAGTGATGTTGCCAACCGTGTTGGCGGCGCCGCCCATCACGTAACAAACCGGGATTTTGGCCGCCAGGTCGGGCGCCAGGGAAATCGCCAGGGCGAGATTGGTCAATGGGCCGAGAGTTACCAGGTCAATTTCGCCCGGATTGGCGCGAAAAGTCTCGATAATGGCCTCCACTGCCGGGGTGGCTTGGGCGGCGCGTGCCGGTTCCGGGTAATTCATCCCGCCCATGCCATCTGGACCGTGGAAGAAAAAGGCCCAATAGGGCTCACGCAGCAGCGGCTTGAGCGCACCCTCATAAACGGGAACCTCGACTCCGCAGAGTTCGGCGGTATAACGGGCGTTGCGACTGCCCATCTCTACCGGGACGTTGCCAGCGACGATCGAAATCCCCTCCACCTTGACATCCGGCCAGCGTAAAGCCATCAGAATGGCAACCGCATCATCGGAAGCGGTATCGGTATCAATCCATAAACGACGCATGAGAATCTCCCTTTTTAACTTCGAGTCAGACGGTCAAATAATAAATCCAGCACACCCTGGCTGTTGACTTCCAGACAGACATTGACTTCGGCCAGGCGGCCCCACTGTTGCTTGGGGTCAGGGATGGTCTGCCCGGCGCAGCGTCCGTTGGTTTCAACGAACATCGGCAGGGATTGGGTGGTGTAAAGGTCAGGATCCAGCAAATAGGCCAGGCAGGAGGGATCGTGGGTGTGAATGGTGCCGTTCATGCCGTAAAACAGGTCGTGAAAGCCCTGGTAGCAAGGCAGGATTTGCTGCAGCAAGCGCGTGGCGGGAGTATTGTGCTGATAGATGCGCTCCAAATAATCGGTGGTCATGGCGACTTTGGTGGTCACATCCAGCCCGAGCATGGTGACTTTCCAGCCAGCGCCATAGACCAGGGCCGCGGCGTGCGGATCATGCGCGATGTTGGCTTCGGCCACCGGCGAGATGTTGCCGGGAGCGTAGGCGCTGCCGCCCATCAAAACCACTTCCTTGACCAGGGAGATGATTTTTGGCTCCAGGTGCAGGGACAGGGCGATATTGGTCAGCGGGCCGACGGGCACCAGTGTCACTTCGCCGGGATTGGCAAGCACGGTATCGATGATGAATTGGGCCGCGTGGCGCGGGTCAATTTTGTTTTTGGGCAAAGGCTGATTGGTGTTGCCCATTCCATCCAGGCCGTGGACGTGCGTACCGACTTCCTCGGTGGGGATGATTAAGCCTTTGCCGCAGCCCTTGGTGACGGGAATATGACCATTGCCTTCCAGTTCCACCAGGCGCAGGCCGTTCAGGGCGCAGTCTTCCACCTGGGCATTGCCGAAAACGGTCGTCAGCCCGAGAACTTTAAATTCCGGCGAGTGGAGCGTTGCCAGGATGAGCATGGCATCGTCGATGCCGGGATCGGTGTCAATAATAATTTTTCTGGACATCTCAGCCTCACGCGTCAGCCATAATACGAACAAGCACCTCGCGATTGCGCGGCCCGTCAAATTCGCAAAAGACGACACTTTGTGAGCCGCCCAATAACAGGTCGCCAGCGCTGACAATCAAATTGACGCTTACGCCCACCAGCGTGCTTTTAATGTGTCCGGCGGCATCGGCGGGGGTGTCGTAGATATGATTAAAATCGACGCGGGTCGGCACCAGGCGGCGGATATCGCCCAGGATGTCGGCGGCGGTGGCCGCATCCAGGCATGAATTGATGGTTATGGCGGCGGTGGTGTGGGGAATGACGAGGGCGCACAGTCCCTCCTGTACGCCGCTGGCGCGCACGGCTTCGCGCACCTGAGCGGTGATATCGATAAGAGTTTCTTTGGGCGGAGTCTGAAGCTTGATTCTGGTTAACATGGCTTATCCTTTTGGGAACTCGTTCTGCGATCTTTGTGGATTTAGATCTTGATGACTTCTGAAAAATCCACCAATATCTGGCGAATTTCAGCCAGGGTGGGCACCTGTCGCCCTGAACCGGGTTTCTGCACTTTGGCGGCGCCCATGGCGTTAGCGATGGCGGCAACCTCGCGCAGTGGACGGCCCTGTAGATGGGCGCCAATCAAAGCGGCGGCAAAACTATCCCCGGCGGCGGTGGTATCGCGCATTTGTACGGCAAAACCGGGGTGTTCAACCCGTTCGTCAGGAGTGAATAAAATACAGCCTGCTGGGCCACGCTTGACCACCACCAGGCGGGTGGTATCGGTCAACAGGCGCGGAGCAGCCTCCAGTCCTGATGCGCCGGGCAGTACCAGCGGAATCTCGTCCTCGGTCAGCAACAAGCCGGTGCAACATGCCAGCGCTTCGCTGACCAGATGAAAATCAACGCCGATAACGTGCGGACCGGGATCGAAAAAGACCGGCTTGCCCTGTGAGCGGGCATACTGCATACTCGCGAGCATGGTTGTTGTCAGCCGGGATTCGTTCAGGGTATAGCCGAAGGACTGAATGGCGTCCGCCGCCCGAATGGCCGTTTTCCACTCTTCGGTGAGACTCACTTGCGGCCCGTTCCCGTAATGACCCAAAAAAACGTGCTGGCCTGTCCCATCTGCCAGGACGAAAACCAGGGTGGTATTGCCTTCAGTCTGGCAAATCACCTGGCGAACATCAATGCCCTCGCTTTGGAGAATTTCCAGCATCTGCTGGCCGTAAAGATCCGCTCCCACCACGCCCAGGGCGGTCATCCGCAAACCGAGGCGCGCCCCGGCCAGTAGAAAATTTCCAGCCCCGCCGGGCTCCAGTTGAACGGATTGCACCACCTGGTGCCGGTCACTTTCCACCGGCAGGCCGGGAATGCGGATGTTCAAGTCGGCGACCAGATCGCCCAGCGAAATGACATTGATTTCTGAGAATGGTTTCATGGTGAAGGAAAATTATCCTGAAAAGTGCTGTAAAACTTCGGCCAGAGCGGCTTGTGCCGGGTAATCCTTTTGCTGGCGCAGGAATAGCAGCAATTCGACGAGCCCAATCTGCGCACCGCCGGTGACGGTGGTTGTCAAACCGCCCATGGCGTTTGCCAGCACACCGGCCGCAGCCGGGCTGAAACCATGCAGCCAGCCGTAAATCAGACCGGCGGAAAAGGCATCGCCTGCGCCGGTTGTGTCAAGCACCTGCACCGGGAAGGGTGGTAAAACCAACTGCTCCGTATCCCAGGCGATCAGGCAGCCCTCGCGGCCCAGTTTGACGGCCACAATTTCCGGGCCTGCCGCGCGCAAAGCCTGCGTCGCGGCATGGAGTTCGGTTTCACTGGTTAGCAGGCTGGCTTCTTGGTCACCGACAACGCAAAGGGACAGGAATTCCAGGCTGCGGCGTAAGTCTTCGGTCTGAAGAATGACCGGGTCCAGGCCGCTATCCAGGCTGATGGGAATCCCTTTTTGACGGGCTAATTCCATCAAATGCCAGGCGGTATCGCGCTGCGGGGAATTCAAAAAGGCGTATCCAGAAACCTGAATTAAATTGACGCCATCCAGCACGTTTGCGGAACAATCCTGCGGCGTGATGAAACTATTGGCGGCTCGATTGCAAAACATGGTGCGCTCGCCGTTGGGGGTGATGGCGATAAAAATCAGGCCGGTCGTCATCCCGGCTTTGCGCACGAGACGGGTTGTGTCCACCCCGGCGCGGGCCAGTTCGCTGAAAGCCAGGTCGGCCCACGGATCCGTGCCGGTTGCGGCCAGCAAAGCCGCTGGCTGTCCCAATTGAGTCAAATCAACGGCTGAATTACATACCGCTCCACCGAGATGCGTTTCGGCCTGTGTGGCCAGCCCATCCCGGCCCGGCACGGGGTATTCTGGAATAAACAGCAGGTTGTCGATGTTAACATCGCCAAATAACAGCACCGTTCCGGGTGCGGAAACCTGCTCAGGCATGGACGGCTCCACGCGCCGCGCGGACGAAAGCCTGCACGCGCGCCATGTCTTTTTTCTCCAAATCGCCGGGGATGTTGGTGGCGGTATTGGAATCGACGCCCCACGGTTGAACCAGGCGGATAGCTTCCGCCACGTTGTTGGGACTCAGCCCACCCGCCAAAATCACCGGAATGGAGACTACCGCAACAATCTGACGGCTGATTGCCCAATCATGGGTGCGGCCGGTGACGCCCACGCCGGGCATTCCTGCCACCTTGGTATCCAGTAAAAGCACGTCACTGACGGCCGCAAAATCGATGGCCATTTGGAGACTTTCCTGTCCGCCGACCGGGATGGCTTTCATCAATTTGACAGATGGGGGCAGGCGTTTTCGCAGCTCAGCCATGGCCTCCAGCCCAACATCAAACGGATCGGTGGAAACGTGCACAAAATCGGGGCCGACGGCTTCCGCCATGCGCAAGATTTCATCCACTTGCGTTGACATGGTGAGCGCCACTGCTTTTGCTGTGCGCGGCAGGGCTTCCACCAGACGGCGGGCTGCGTCAAAGCTTAATTCGCCGGGCACTTTTTCTCCATAATGCCCGGCGACAAAACCTATTTGATCAACTCCCATTTCGGCGGCAGCGACAGCCTGCTCGGGGTCGGTAAAAGCATAAATTTGAACAATCATGTTGGATAAACCGCGATTCTACGCCCGGGAACGCGCTGAACCAGACGTTCGAGGCGGGCATTGACTTCCTGTTTGATGCGCTCCTTGTCGAGAGTCAAATGCTGACGATGACGGAGGAGCAGTTTCCCGGCGCAGAGCACCGTATCCACGTCTCTGGCGCAGATGGAATAGACCAGGTTGGCCGCTGGTTGGTAGCGGGGTGTGGCTGAAAGGCTGTCCTGGCGCAGCAGGACGATATCGGCCTGGCGGCCGGGCTCAAGTTCGCCCAAATCATCCGCGCGGCGCACCACCTGGGCCCCACCGCGATAGGCAATCTCAAGCACCTCGGCGATTGTCATGGCGCGCGCATCATGAGCCTGGTGTTTTTGGGTCAGGGCAGTCAGGCGCATTTGTTCGTACAGATCGAGGGTGTTGTTGCTGGCGGCTCCGTCCGAGGCCAGACCAACCGGGATGCCACGCTGGCGCAACGTCACCACCGGGCCAAGTCCCATCCCGGCTTTCAGGTACGTTTTGGGAGCCTGGCTGACGCCGCAGGGATGATCGGCCATAATGTCAATGTCGGCGGGGCTGGGATACAGACAGTGCCCAAAGATGGTAGGCACATCCAAAACGCCGGTTTCCAACAGCATTTGTACCGGCGTGATGCCATATTCCTTGAGACTCAATTCCACCTGGGCGGATGTCTCCGAAACGTGGATGTGAATCCCCACGCCAATTTCACGGGCACGGCGCGCGCACAGGCGCAGGAAATCAGGGCCGGTGGTATAGGGAGCGTGCGGTCCCAGCCAGGTGGTGATGCGGCCATCCGCACCACCCTGCCAGCGTTGGATAAACTCAATCGTTTGTTCCAACTTGGCCGGACCTTCGTGTCCAAAGACGGCCCAGGCCAGGTTGGCGCGAATCCCGGCCTGTTGTACAGCCTGGGCGACTTCGTCCATGTAAAAATAATGATCGGCGACGTAGGTAATCCCGTTTTCGATCATCTCGGCCAGGCCGAGCTGCGCGCCCCAGTAAACGTCTTCAGGCGTCAGATTTGATTCCAGCGGCCAGATATAGTTGTTAAACCACTCATCCAGGACGACATCTTCCGCCACGCCCCGAAAAAGCACCATCGGCACATGGGCATGCGTATTGACCATGCCTGGCACGGCCAGCATCCCCTCCGCTTCAAGCACTTCAGTTTCGGGGGCGAGCGGTATGGTCCCGGTGGGGGCGATGGCTTGAATTTTCTGTCCATCCACCAGAATGTCCTGGCCAAGATCGATGACGGGCAGGCCAGCCCCGCTTGAGAGCGCGGGACTGGCGGGAAAGCGCAAGACATCACAGTTTCGGATTAATAAACGAGCCATCAAGAACCTTTAATGGCCAGTTGGTACAGGCCAGCAATGATTTTTTCGAAATCCATCGATGGGTTGGCCTGTTGGATTTTTTGGATGACTTCGGGCGGGAAACTGCCCGCACCCTTAAAGGCGCCCGCCATTGCGCAGGCCATGGCGGCGACGGTATCCGCGTCGCCGGAGAGAGCGGCCGCGTAAATTGCGGCTTGGATGGGGTCACCCTGGGCCATGGCCAGTACGCCAAAAGCCGCCGGAACCGCCTCGCTGATGGCGAGCGTCGCGCCCACCAGGTCATACAGATCCTGCAAACGTTGACGCTCCGATTTGTCCGAGCGGGCAATTTGAACTGCCAGGTCGATGCGCCGGCTGACGGATGCACCAATCCAGACGTGGCCGTGTTTGCGGCCCAAATCGGCGGCGCGTTGTCCGGCGGCGATCACTTCATCCAATGATGAACCGGCGGGCAGGGCGGCGGCAATTGCGCCCGCGACTGCCGCCGCGCCAGAAACAGCGACATCGGTATTGTGAGATGGAATGCAGGCCAGGTAAGCATCTTCAACGGCGGCTTCCACATTGCCAGGATGAATCAGCCCGACCGGCGAAATCCGCATGGCGGCTCCGTTGGTGTCACCGATGCGGCCCACTTCGTTCAAATCTTCGCCGCGTTTAATGGCCTGGATGGCGCGTCTGCTGGATGGTCCAACGTACGGGCTGCTGTCGCCGCCGATCCGGTCATACCAGCGGACAATCGCATCCGCCACACCCTGGGCGGAAACATGCCCCTCGGCAATGATCGATTCTGCGATTGAATAAGCCTGTTCGGTATCGTCCGTTACCTGACCGGCGCGCAAACCATGATGCACTGGATGTGTATCCGGGGCATCAAGAAATTCGGTGATGTAGCCATGATAATAGTCCCAGGATTGTTGCGGATTGAGCCAGGCGGGCATGGCCCAGGCATCGCCCAGGGCTTGTCCATAAAAACCGCCCCGAATTTTATCCAATAAAAAATCACTCACGCTTCGCCTCCGCTTTTAACGACTGTTGCTTGCTGATCCATGAAGCGGCGCTGGCGCTCACGTACAATGGCTTGCTCGCGCAGGGCATAAACCACCAGCGCGATAATTGTCGCGGCATAGGGGATCATCTGCACCAGCTGCGAGGGGATGTTCATCGAGCCAAACTGGTTTGACAGGGCATCCGCAGCGCCAAAGATGATGGCCGCAATCAACGTTCCCCACGGTTTTCGTCCGCCCAGATACACGGCTGCCAGGGCAATGAAACCACGTCCGGCAGTCATATCACGCTGAAAGAGGGTCAGATAGGCCATTGAAAGCGTCAGCCCGCCCATCGCCGCCAGCGCGCCAGACATCAAAAAGGCGATCATCTGGATTTGTTTGACATTGATGCCCACCGAAGCAGCCGCGCTGGGATTTTCACCGCCAGCCCGCAGGTGCGCGCCCATCGGGGTGCGGTACAGGAAAACCGCCACCAGCCAGGTCAGGATGAAGGCCAGGTAGACAAAGATATGTTGTCCGCTGATGATTTCGCCGATAAAGGGGATTTTTTCAATCAACGGGATGTGGATCACCGGCACCATGCCGCTGGCCAGGCTGGAAGAGTTTCCCTTGTCGCCGGTAAAGACATACAGCAGGAAAATGGTTCCGCCGCTGGCGAGAATGTTGATGGCTGTACCGGCCAGGATGATGTTGGTATCCAGGTAAAGGTGGAAATAACCCAGCAGGAAGGCCACCGCCATCCCACCCAGGATTCCGGCGATGACGCCCAGGAAAACACTCCCTGAGTAGGCCGAAACCACCACACCGACAAATGCGCCCGTTAACATCTGTCCTTCCAGCGCGATATTAATCGCCCCGGAAAGTTCCGTCAGCAGGCCGCCCAGCGCCGGTAAAATCAACGGCGCGCTGATGCGTAAAACGCTGGCAAGAAATGCCGCGCTCAAAATACTTCGCAGAACAACCTCAAATGACATTGTTCTCTCCTTCTTCCGGCAAAGCCTGCCCGGGAGCAGTCTTATCGTTGTTTCGGCGGCTTTCAATGCGCTGTTGAACCACCGGCAGAATATATTCCGCTGTCACCAACAGGATAATGATCGCCTGAATAATCAAGACCATTTCACGCGAGATGTCCGATGAACGCTCCATGATGTCCGCACCGGCGCGCAGGTAGCCATAAGCCAGGGCAGCGAAGGGAACGGCGATCGGATTGTTGCGTGCCAGCAGGGCCACCACGATGCCTTCAAAACCCAGCGCGATCGTGATGTTGGCAATCAGCTTGGTGTGAATACCCATCGCCAGGTGAGCGCCAGCCAGTCCCGCCACCATGCCGCTGATCGCAAAGGCCAGCACAATCGTGCGCTTGGTATTGACGCCGCCATAGCGGGCGAACTTAAGGTTGGCGCCCAACATGCGCAGCTCGTATCCATAAGGTGTGCGATACATCAGGTAATAAATTACGATTGTCAAGACAATCGCAACCCACACCATGACCGTAATGTTGGCTTGATTTACAAAAATTTGGCGAAAATCATGCAAAAAAGGCAGGTCAGGGATGAAGTTGGGCAGGCTGCCTTCTTTTGGGAAGAAATCCGAGGCGTTGTAACCAGCGTTCGGTGGTTTGATAAAGTTAATCAAAATATAGTCATATAACCGCAGCGCCAGCGCATTCAGCATCAACGTCGAGACGATTTCATTGGCGTTGAGATGCGCCTTGAGATAGCCCGGCAACGCCCCGTAAGCGAATCCCGCAACCCCAGCCGCCACCAGCGCCAGGGGAATGCGCAGAATCGCAGGCAAGGGAACAAACAAAGCGATGACGCCGGAGGCCAGCGCGCCAAAAAGCATTTGTCCTTCAGCGCCCAGGCTGAACAGGTTGGCTTTGAAAACCACCGCAATGGACAGTCCCAGCAGGGTGAGTGTGATCGATTCTTTGATCCATTCACCAGCCCGGTTGAGCTTCGTCAGCGGTCCAAACATAAAGGCTTTGTAAGCGTTGATTGGGTCTTTACTGACCAGCAAAGTGATGATGAAGCCCAGAACCAAGGCAATCAGCACAGCCAGAACCACGCGCAGAAACTCGCGCACAGTCGGGTTGGAAAGCAGTTTTCGCATCATAGGATCGCCTCCATTTCCTCAGCGGACTGGTGCTTGAGGCCTAACATGTACAACCCCAGTTCTTCTTCCGAGACGGTACGCGCATCCGGGAAAACCCCGGTGATTTGACCCTCGTAAAGGCAAATAATTCGATCTGAAAGGCTCATCACTTCGCCCAGGTCGGCAGAAATAAGCAAAACGGCGGTACCTTCCGTTCGTTTCTTTACCAACTGCTCGCGGATAAATTCTGTCGCGCCGACATCAATACCACGAGTGGGTTGGGCTGCAATCAACAATTTGGGTTCGGAAGAAAATTCCCGCGCCACGATCACTTTTTGCATATTGCCGCCAGAAAGGGATGATGCTGCCATCTCTCCGCCGGGCGTGCGGATACCGAATTTGAGAATCATATCCGACCCCAGCTGGCGCACCTGTTTGTAATCTATGGACAGACCTTTGCGGAAAGGTGGGCGAAAATATCGATCAACGATCAAGTTTTCATTGATGGAAGCCGTGAGCGCCAAACCATTGGTCAGGCGGTCTTCCGGAATATGGGCCACATGTGCCATGCGCACCTCGCGGGGTGTCTTATTGAGCACATTCTTGCCTTCGATGCTGGCGTCACCAGAAGAAGCCGGGCGCAAACCAGTCAGAACTTCCACCAATTCAGTCTGACCATTTCCTTCCACTCCGGCGATTCCTAAAATCTCTCCAGCAAAGATATTGAAGGAGACATTTTTCAGGACGCTGCGTCCAACATCAGAGACATACGATATGTCTTTGACGGCCATCACTTTTTCGCCACGTTTCATGGGCGGCTTATCGACATTGAGGAAGACATCCCGTCCGACCATCATGCGTGCCATGCTTTCGTGCGTGGCTTCGCTGGTCGGCACGGTGCCAATCATCCGCCCGTTGCGCATCACCGTCACACGATCAGAAATTTCTTTAACTTCGCGCAGTTTGTGAGTAATGAAAATGACAGTTTTCCCCTGATCGACAAGCTTGCGAACAGCGGCAAATAATTCCTGGGTTTCTTGTGGGGTGAGTACTGCGGTGGGTTCATCCAGAATTAAGATGTTTGCACCGCGATAAAGCGCTTTGAGAATTTCAACCCGTTGGCGCATCCCGACGTTGATACTATCCACCACGGCTTCCGGTGCGACCCGTAAACCATAGCGTTTGGAAAATTCGTTGGTGACATCAATGGCCTGTTTTTTGTTCAGCAAGCCACGCTGGGTGGGTTCGTTGCCTAAAACGATATTTTCTGCCACGGTGAAGGAAGGCACCAGCATAAAATTCTGATGGACCATGCCGACACCGCCATCGATCGCATTGCGAGAAGAGTGAAAGTGACACTGCGCTCCGTCCACAAAGATTTCTCCACTGGTGGGTTGTTCCATCCCATAGAGAATCTTCATCAAAGTGGATTTGCCAGCTCCGTTTTCGCCCACCAGTGCGTGGATTTCGCCTTTTTCGAGGGTAAATGTGACCCCGTCATTCGCGACCACGCCATTGGCATAAACTTTAACGATATTGCGCATTTCTACAATTGGCGCCATGCCAGCCTCCGGGAATGCAAGCGGGGGGATGAAGCCCCCCGCTTGCGATTTAACTTAACGTTTCTGCTTATTTGAAGACGGTGTCAACTACGATCTTGCCAGCCAACAGGTCTTTTTCGGCCTGTTCAACCTTGGATTTGACATCTGCGGGGGTTGCGGCATCATAGATGCTGTTCTTGGCAAGTCCCACGCCGCCTTCGCCCACGCCCAAAGCTTCCATTGCACCGAATTTGAGGGAGCCATCGAGGTACATCTTCATAGCGCGATACAGGCTGTTATCCACGTTCTTCTTCATGGAAGTCAGGATGAATTTCGCCTGGTCGGGGTTGGTTTCCTGGATGATGGTGGCCTGGTCGGAATCGACGCCGATGGCGTAGTTGCTGGTTTCCTGGGCAGCCTGGAAAACACCGACGCCGGTGCCGCCAGCAACCTGGAAGACGATGTCCGCGCCCTGTTGGTACATGGCGAGAGCGATTTCTTTGCCCTTGGCCGGGTCATTCCAGCCGCCAGCATACTGGACGATCACTTTGTCAGCAGACAAACCGGCAGCCACTGCGCCCTGTTTGTAACCAACGATGAAGTCATTGATGACCGGGATATCCTGACCACCGACTGTGCCGATGGAGCCCTTCTTGCTCATCAGACCAGCGTAATAACCAGCCAGGTAGGAGCCTTCATTCTGCTTGTAGGTGACTGAGTAAACATTTTTGCAGTCGCATTTGGTGTAATCCACGGACACATCGTAAATGATGAATTTCTTGTCCGGGTACTTGGGGGCGACAATCTGGAGGAACTCAGACATCTGGAAAGTGCCGGTAATCAGAACATCATATTCTTCATTGGCCGCGGCATCTTCAAGGGCAGCCTGCCATTTGGCAGGGTCAATTCCAGCTTCGATCGTCTTGACTTTGACGTTGGGGAAATCGGCCATCACTTTTTCCATCCCGCGATTGGCAGAATCGAAGAAGGATTTGTCGCCCAACACGCCATTAATCAGGTTGACAACCTTGATTTCCTTGGGTCCAGCAGCAGGTGCTTCTGTGGCCGGAGCGGCAGTCTGGCAGGAAGCCAGCATCATGCTCAGGATAACCAGCACGCCCAATACAACAAACATTTTGTTTTTCATTACTTTTCTCCTATTCAAAGGGTTGAACGAATGTAGGCTAAAACGTGTGAATAATCGTGCAAAACACCGGTGATAAACTCAATTTAAGTTGCATCACCTCCTTTTTTGGATAAAGTGTGTCACGCTCTTGTACGAGTGCCGTAACAATGTAGCTCGGCCTTCTTCTGGGAAATTTCAACTCAGTCGGAGTGTAAACTGAGAGATAAGCGCTCAAAAAAACGATCCCGGTCAATTTCTGTCACCAGGTGAAGGTTGGGGGTGTTGTGGGTTATGCCTTGCCAGTCGATCGCCAACATTCCGCGGCCCCATTTCCCGGTGGTTTCCACGGCGCCAAACACGTTGACTGACTTGCGTACGATCTGTGGGTCGAGGACAATTGCCATCGTCAGCGGATCAGGCAACGGCATTCCGGGGATGTGAAGAACGTCTCTCAAAAAGGTGCACATTTGAGAGGTGATCTGTTTAAATAAGTTGGCGCGGCGAGTGGGGATGGCATTCAGGGCATCCATTTCTGCCCAGGAGAGCGGAAAATTCACCGACGTTTCCCATGGCAGCAACCAGACGTTTGGGAAACCTGCCGCAAGAACAACCTGGGCAGATTCGGGGTCCGCATAAAAATTAAACTCAGTGGCTGGAGTAGTGTTGCCGTGATTTTCACTTGCGCCACCCATGATAACCAGCCGGTTAACATGGTGGATGATTTGCGGGTCTAGGCTCAGCGCCAGGGCCAGGTTGGTCAATGGACCAAGCATTATCAGGGTATCCACACCCTTGGCTGTGCGTTCAACCAGCATTTGAGCGGCGTGCTGTGGTTGTGGGCCGTTGCGGGCCACAGGTAAATTGAAGGAGGCTCCACCCAAACCGTCCGCGCCCATCAATTCAGATGGTTTGAGCGCTTCGCCAAAAAGGGGAGAAGCACAACCCTGATAGACCGGCAGCTTGATCTGGGTAAATTCCAAAACCTGTAAAACATTTCGGGTGACTTGCTCCACGCCAATGTTCCCGGCGACGGTTGTAATGCAATCAATGGAAATTGCCGCTTCAGCTAAAGCCATCAAAAGCGCAATGGCGTCATCAATTCCCAGGTCTGTGTCGATCAAAACAGGGGCAGGTACGGTCATTTATTGGCATCCCAAAATGGTTTTCAATTCCGCTAAGAAAGGCATTTGTAAAGACTCATTTATGCCAGGATCAATAAAAATTTCCAGAAATGGGCGCTGCTTTTGTTTGGTTAGTTAATCTTTATAGTTGCGACGGCGTACAACCTGAAATGAGAATTCGTAGCGATCGCCGCGGTAAATAATCTTGGTGTACTCAATCGGCGAACCGTCGATAAGATACGATGGTCCTTCTGCGATTACCACAGGATAGGCTGTCGGAATGTGCAGTAGATTGGCTTCATACTCGAAGGCCGATCCACCTTTGATGATGCGCTCGCCATATTCGATCGGCAGGCCAAGCTGATCTTCGAGATAAGCATACAGCGAGCCGGTCTCCAGATTGATGCTCTCCAGTTGTGGAACAAGCGCCACCGAAAGGTAGGAGGTATTAATGGCCATTGGTTCGCCGTTGGCCAGACGCAACCGATCGATTTTGAAGGTTTCTCCGCCAGGCCTGACCTGCAAGGCCTGGGCAATTTTCGGAGGTGGGATTTCTCGGCTAAAACTGAGTAATCGTGAACCTGGAACATAACCGCGGCTTTTGACATCTTCGCTGAAACTGGTTAGGTTGAGCAGCCCGGTTCTTGTGCGAGCCGGAGCGACAAAGGTGCCTTTTCCCTGGATGGTATACGCCACTCCATCCACGATCAGCGCATTTAGCGCCCGGCGGGCAGTATTCCGGCTGATTTTGAATTGATTGACGATTTCATTTTCTGAAGGCAGCCGATCTCCAGGCCTCAGATCAGAGACCTCAATCAGGTTATGCAAGGCATCGCTGATCTGGAAGTAGAGTGGTTTGAAGCTTGTTCGATCAAGCTGGATAGGTAGGAGCATGAGGTGTTTTTAGTTAGTTGGTTGACAGGTTGTACCTACAAGTTGAATTATTATATACCTATTCAAAGTAAGAAGTCAAGAATTAATGAATTCTCTCACAACCCAAATTCCGGTGCACCTTTCACGCTGAAAGCCGGATAGACCTGTCGGATTGATATCATAAGTGCTGGTTGCGGGGTTTATTTCCCTATTGACCCGAACATATTATAACAATATAATATGTTTATCCGTGTGAGGTATCTTCATGAATTCCAACCGGGACTTTGCGCCCCTTTACTATCAGATCAAACAACATTTGCTGGAACAGCTCAACGACGGCAAGCTAAAGCCCGGAGATTTACTGCCTTCCGAGGCGCAGCTTTCAGCCAAGTATAATGTTAGCCGCATCACGGTCCGGCGGGCTTTGAAAGAGTTGATTCAGCAGGGGCTGCTGTACAGTTTGCAGGGCAAAGGTACTTTTGCTGCGCATGCGTTCATCCGGGAGATGTCGGGCTTTCGCAGTTTTAGCCAGGATATTCAGTCCAAAGGGCTGCATCCAAGCTCCCAGGTGGTGCGATCCGAACAGATGCCCTCGGATGAAGATGTGGCGGCGCATCTGAAGATTAATGCCGGAGAACCGGTCCATCTGCTCCAACGCATTCGTCTGGCGGATGATCAGCCGGTAGCTTTTGAAACGGCTTATTTGCCGGTCAGCCTTTTCCCCGACCTTTACCGGTTTGATCTCAGTCAATCGCTTTATCAAATTCTGAGTGAGAAGTACCAAGTGCACCCGGCCTGGGCGGATGCTGAAATTCAGTCCACGACTGCCTCGCCAGATGTTGCCCAGGCTTTGCGAATGCGGACGGGTGAGCCAGTGTTGATCGCTCATCGCCTGTCTTATACAGAATCATTTGACGTGGTGGAGTATGTGGTTTCCGTTTATTGCGGCAGCCGCTTTACATTCTATACTGGACGCCAGTCCATAGCGTAAGTTCCCCCAATCTTTGTGAGTCTAAGGAGAAAATGATGTCAAAGCTTTATCGTTTTACCCTGATTTTGGTGCTGCTTTCATTGGCTGTCAGCCTTTCAGGCTGCGCCGCACCGGCAGATACCGGCCCCAAGACCGTCAAGGTGCTGACCATGCAGCAAGCCGGGCCGACCCCGGATGAAATGAACGCGATCGTGGCCAAGTTCAACCAGGCCAATCCGAGCATCAAAGTGGAGATTGAATATGTTTCCTACGATGCCTTGCATGACAAAATCGCCACAGCCATGGCAACCAACCCGCCCGCTTATGATGTGGTGCTGGTGGATGACATCTGGTATGCTGAATTTGCCAAGAATGGTTATCTCTGGGATGTAACCAGCCAGGTCGATTCCACCACCAAGTCATCCGTATTTGCGGCTGCCTGGGATATCACCAGCGTGGGCGGAAAAATCTACGGCATGCCCTGGCTGCTCGACGAGAAGTATTTCTATTACAACGAAAAAATGCTAGCGGATGCGGGTATCACAGCTCCGCCCACAACCTGGGAAGAGATGCTGGCTCAGGCCAAGACCATCAAGGAAAAAGGCCTGGCTGAATATCCGATTGTTTGGTCCTGGGGACAAGCAGAAGCCGCAATTTGTGATTTTGTGGCGCTTTTATATGGCAACGGCGGCACTTTCATGGATGATTCCGGCAAACCCGCTTTCAACAATGCCCAGGGCGTCAAGACTTTGCAGTGGATGGTGGATTCCATCGATGCAGGTATCACCAACCCGGCCTCGATTTCCTACGTCGAAGAGGATGTCCGCAATACCTTCTCACAAGGGAAAGCCGCTTTCGCGCTCAACTGGCTGTATATGTACGATATGGCTGCCATGGATGCGAAAGAATCTCAAATTGTTGGTAATGTCAAAATGAGCCTGATCCCGGCTTTTGCGGGCAATGCCGCCCCCAGCGCCAGCATCAATGGCTCGATGGGTTTCTCAGTCATCGATAAATCGCCCAATCGCGAAGCCGGTTGGAAGTATGTCCAGTTCCTGACCAGCGAAGCCATCCAGAAGGAATATTCAGCCCACCTGCTGCCGATCTACAGCGGCAACTATGAAGGCGTAGCGCTGACGGCTTTGCAGAATCTCAACGCCTCCACCCCGGTGACGGTGCCCATGTTCAAGACGCAGTTCCCTTATTCGCATGTGCGGCCGAAGGTGGCTTACTACTCCGAGGGCTCCAAGGCGCTGCAGTTGGCAATCCAGGAAGCTTTGACCAAGCAGAAAACCCCTCAGCAGGCATTGGATGACGCTGCTGCCAAGTGGGTTGAATTGGCCAAGTAAGGATTAATTTCAGAGATTGGGCAGGCAACTGCCCAATCTCTTCTGGATGGAAAAGTCACAAAATGCGAAAATCCATAACCCTGCTTCAGCAAGAAGCGCGCGACGGATTATTGATGCTGCTCCCGGCCATTGCCGTGATCGCGGTAATTTCACTGTTGCCGGTTTTATTTACATTCGTCTTGAGTTTTACCGATACCCCCATCTTTAATCCCACCCCTCAAAACTTTGTTGGCCTGGATAATTACCTGCACTTCTTGAAGAGCGCAGATTTTTGGAGTTCGATTTGGCGCACCCTGTACTTCACCACCGTTTCGGTGGGCTTGGAATTATTACTCGGATTGGGTATCGCCCTGCTCATCCATGCAAAACCCTGGGGTTGGCAGTTTTTGCGCGCCAGCCTGATCATTCCCTGGGCGGTGCCGACAATTGTCAACGGCGCCATCTGGCGTTGGATCTATAACGCTGACTTCGGCGCCCTGAATGTTATCCTGTTTTCCCTGGGCCTGATTGGAAAATACCAGGCCTGGCTGACCAAGCCGTTTGTGGCGATGAACCTGGTGATCGTGGCGGATATCTGGCACAGTGTGCCATTTATCGCCCTGATTTTGCAGGCCGCATTGGCGACGATTCCCGGCGAGATCGAGGAAGCCGCCATGGTGGATGGAGCCAGCGTCTGGCAGCGCTTCACCCGCATTCGTCTGCCGTTGCTACGTCCGGCCATTTTGGTGGCGCTTGTTGTCCGCACGGTAGAGGCTTTCCGGGTTTTTGACATCATCTACGTCATCACGCAGGGCGGTCCGGCATTTGGCACGGTAACAATTTCTTATCTCACCTATCTCGAATCGTTCACGTATGGCCATCTTGGCTCCGGGTCGGCGCTGTCGTTTCTGATTTCGGCCTTTACGTTATTGATGGCCTTGATTTATATCCGCATGCTCTATCGCCCGGAGGCGCTGCGATGACATCTAAACGGAAATTTCTCGCAAAAGCCTGGCTGGCGCTGGCAATGATCCCGGTCTTGTTCTTTATTTACGCCCCTTTGGCCTGGTTGCTGACTTCGTCCATTTCGACTCGTGCTGATTTATTGGCCATCCCACCGCGCTTTTTCCCCGCCCATCCGACTCTGAAAAACTATACCGATATCCTGCTGCCGGGCACGGGCGTCTCTGAAGTGGCGCGCACCTTCAAGGTGACGCTGATCAATTCGCTGGTGGTTTCCCTTTCCACCACGGTTATTTGCCTGGTGATCGCCTCGCTCGCCGCTTATGCCCTGGCGCGGCTGCGTCTGCGCTACAAGGACCAATTTGTCGTTGGGATTCTCAGCGTGCGCATGATCCCCGAAATATCGCTGGTGATTCCGCTTTTTATCGTGGCGGCGCGCCTGGGTTGGCTGGATAAGCCCATCGTGTTGATTGTGACTTATCTCAGTTTTTCCCTGCCCTTCGCCACCTGGATGTTAACCACCTTCTTCGAAACCATTCCCGTGGAATTGGAGGACGCCGCCTTAATTGACGGATCCTCGCGGCTGAATACCCTCATCCGGATTATTTTGCCGCTGGCCTCACCGGGAATTGTCTCCACGGCTCTGTTTATATTTTTACTGGCCTGGGACGAGTTTTTCTTTGCCCTGATCTTTACCAGCACGGTTGCGTCCAAAACTGTCCCGGTGGCGATTGCTGAATTTACCGGTCGTTACGCCGTTGATATTACCGCCATGATGGCGGGTGGTGTGCTGGCTGCGCTTCCGCCAGTCATTTTGGCGCTCATATTCCAGCGCTACATTGTCAGCGGGCTTTCAGCGGGAGCTGTCAAGGGATGAGCCTGCCTGCTTATATCGGTATCGATATCGGCGGGACGAACGTCCGCGCCGGGGTGGTGACATCTGATGGTCAGCTCAAAACCTGGCGGGATGTTCCGATTGAAGCTCGTCAGGGCCCCGCAGCTGGGCTGAAGCGTATCGTCGCGCTGATCGAGCAGGTCAGCGCTGAGGCGGATATCCGCCCCGAGGGGATTGGAATCGGCTCCACCGGTCCGGTCGACCGTCAGCGTGGCGCCATCCAAAATCCCTATACTTTGCCCACCTGGGAAGATGTGGATATTGCCAGCCCGCTGCAGCATTATTTTGGCGTGCCGGTCTCGCTGGAAAACGACGCCGATGCTGCCGCTTTGGGCGAATCCTGGATGGGTTCGGGCCGCGGCCTGGAGCGGATGTTGATGGTGACGGTTGGGACGGGCATCGGGATGGGTTTTATCCTGGACGGACGGATTTACCGCGGCATCAACGGTGTCCACCCGGAAGGCGGGCACATTCCCGTCGATCCATCCGGGCCGCTGTGTTATTGTGGCGCAAACGGCTGCTGGGAGAGTCTCGCCAGCGGACCCGCGATTGGTCTCTACGCCCGCGAACTTGCCGCCCAAGAATCTTCCACGCTGCTGTTGAAAGCCGGGAACGATCCCCAGAAAATTGACTCCGCCCTGGTCGCTGACGCTGCGCGCGCAGGGGATCGATTGGCCTTGCAAATTGTGCAGCGCTCGGCCACTTATCTCGGGCTTGGACTGGTGAGCTTGCTGCAAATGTTTCTGCCGGATTGTGTGGTTTTCACCGGCGGGGTAATGCGTTCTTATGACTTATATGAACCACATCTTCGTGAGACCATCAAAAAACATGCCGTGATGAGTCCGCTGGATCAAATTCCTTTGCGCCTGGCGCAGCTTGGCCAACAGGCGGGGATTTATGGCGCAGCCAGGGCCGCGATGCTCGAAGCAGGTCACTGATCCCGGTTTTACAAAAATATTCCAACACCGAAAAGAGATCAATTTATGTCCCCCAATCCTTATATTTCCGATATTCTTTCCCAGCCCGCGGCTTTGCGCCAGGCGCTGGATCATTACTCCGCTGACCAACTTGAGCCGCTGCGCGCCCGCCTTCAGCACGGAGATTTTAACCGCATCGTGTTGACCGGCATGGGGTCTTCCTATAATTCGGCCTATCCGGCCTGGTTGAACCTGTTGTCGCTGCCGATCCCGGCGATTCATGTCAATACTGCGGAATTGCTGCACTATGGCAAACAGCTGATCGATGCGCGCACCTTGCTCTGGATTAATTCTCAATCTGGTCGCAGCGTGGAAATTGTGCGCCTGCTCGAAACGCTCAAAGATCGTCGCCCGGCCTTTCAGTTGAGTATGAGCAATTATCTTGACAGCCCGATGGCCCAAAGCGCTGACCTGGCGCTGCCAATTTATGCTGGGGATGAAGCCACGGTCAGCACCAAGACCTACATCAATACGCTGGCGATGCTCATGCTGGCCTCCACGCAGTTGGTGGGCGGAGATTGGCAGGCACTGCTGCAATCCATGCGTAAAGCTGCGGATGCCATGGAAGCTTATCTGGCTCACTGGCAGGAAAAAGTGGCTGAATTGGATGCGCTGCTCGGGGATGTTGATCAACTGCTGATCATGGGACGCGGCGCTTCGATGGGCGCGGTCTGGAATGGATCATTAATCAATAAGGAAGCGGCGAAATGCGCTTTCGAAGGCATGAACGTGTCCGACTTCCGACATGGCCCGCTGGAACTGGCCTCGCCGCGTCTGACAATTCTGATGCTGGAAGGTGCGCCACAAACCGCCAGTCTGAACCGTGATCTGGCGCTGGAAGTGCGCAGTTTCGGCGGCAAGGTCTTGTGGTTGGGTACTCAACCCGATCCTGATTTGACAAACTTGCTTTTACCCTCCGTAGTTGAATCCGCGCGCCCCCTGGTGGAAATTTTGCCCTTTCAGATGTTGACCATTGTCATGGCGCAGAGAACGGGCTTTGAACCGGGAAAATTCCGTCATATCACCAAGGTGACAATGCAGGAGTAGTTTTTAGCGGTTTTATCTGCTTTCGCGGCGCATGGCCCACAGACAAGGGTTGGATAGGGTGGGCTGGCGCTCCGCGGCGATGACAAAGCCCAATTTCTGGTAGAACCGTACCGCGGACGGGTTGTTCGTCTCCAGATAGCAGGGTTGGTGAACTGCATCCGCACTGGCAAGGACGGGCTGCAGCAGCAATCCGCCCAACCCGCGCCCCTGGCTGACCGGGTCAACACCCAGCAGGAAAAGGTACCAGTGCGGCTCCGGGGCAAGCTGTTCGTGGATCAACTCCGAGATGGAATTTAATCTTCCCAGGCGCAAGACAGCGCTCAACCCGATTTTCAAAGGTGTCAGCAACATCCCGGCCTGCAGCGCGCGTGGAATTGTGATCGCGTTCTCCCCGGGCCGCAGCCAGATCGCCAGCCCGTTTTGCGCGCTGGCATACACATCCCCGAAACGCAGGCCATATTGCAGGTTGAGCTTGAGCAATGCTGGCAGAGTCCGTGTGCGGTGCTGCTCATCAGGCATGGCAAGCTGAAAAAGCGGATCATTATGGAAAGCCCTGGCCAGCATCCCAGCCATTTGCCGCAAGGTTTTTTGTGAATAGTGGGTGATTTGTTGAATCATGTCAGCGCACCGCTTCCGCTTGGATGCGAACGTTATTTTTGCATGTGTAAAGGCGACCCGCCTAAGCTTACCAGGCGCATGTTTGCCAGGAAGTTTAGCACCAGTTGGCGCTTTTCGCGCAGAGCGGGTCGCCCCTACGGTTTCTTTCCAATTTGACGGATATTCCAGCAATCGTGAGTTGCCCGGAGCTGATTGTAACCTGCCGGGATGCTGCGTATCGTTGTCAACTCCTATTGTATAGCGAACCACACCCGTGCTTCAACCCTTTCTCGATCAGATATATCCCGAAGACCGGACGAATTTGTCCGCGCGCGCCAAGGAACGGACGACGCGCTCGCCGGAGTTGATCTGTCAAAGATGACAAACGGTAAACTTTCGATTTCGAAAGCTTACCGTTTTATTATGGTTTCATTGTTATCAAGCGCTCAATTTAGCCGATAATGGATAAGCACAAACTATCAGAAGGCCCTGATTCCTCGCCTTCAGGATTAAGTTGACAGCTTTCCATGGAGAAAAAGATGGGGGAATGAATCGAATGATTCGGCGTGACATCCATGGCTGGCTTGTCATCATAATTCAATCGTAGCCTTTGATTGCCACAGAAAAGCGCCAAGTCTCGAGACCAAATGATCAATTTATTGGATATTCGAACGGTTTTTATCAGTTATTCAATCAGCAATGCCATCTGTTCCATTGTTATGGCTTTCTTGTGGCGGCAAAACCGCAGGCGCTATCCGGAATTGGGCTTCTGGCTGGCGAACTTTGTCATGCAGTTTTTTTCCATCCTGTTGATCACGCTGCGCGGCATTCTCCCTGATTTTATTTCCATCATGTTGGCGAATACACTTGGAGCTGCGGCAATCATTCTCCTGTATATTGGTTTGGAACACTTTGTAGGGAAGGTCAGCTCCCAGAAACATAATTTTATCTTGCTGGCGATCTTCTTCCTTGTTCATTTCTATTACACATATTTTCAGAATAATTTATTGGCGCGTAGCATCAATTTTTCAGTTGCGACCGGGTTGGTTTGCATTCAAATTAGCTGGCTCTTGCTTCGTCGCATTGATGTGCGCTTGCGTTGGAATACAGTCAGCGCTGGGCATGTCGCGGCTGGGTTTGTCGTAGTCAGCATCTTTCGTATCTTTCTGGATTTAAATTCATCCGTCACCAACGATCTATTCGAATCCGATTTGATGAGCACGCTGGTGATTTTGGCTTTCCAGATGCTATACATCAGCCTGACCTTTGCATTGTTTCTGATGGTTAATCATCGCCTGGTTGCCGAGTTGGAGCAGGACATCCTCGAGCGGAAACACGCTGAACAGGCTCTCAAAATCAGTGAAGAAAAATTCTCGGTTGCCTTCCAAAACATCCCCGATGCAATCGTGATTACCTCGCTTGTCGATGGAAAGATTATCGAAGCGAATGATGGCTTTTTCCAAATCACACAATTTTCTAAGGAAGATATCGTTGATAAAACGACCATCGACTTGAATCTTTGGGGCAGCACCCTGGATCGTGAAAAATTCGTCAAAAGCCTGGAAGAACAGGGCCGGATAAATAACTTCGAAACCAATTTTCGAAAAAAAACAGGCAGTATCTTTGTTGGCTGGATTTCAGGAGAAATTATACAGCTGCAGGAATTAAAATGCGTGCTCAATGTCATCCGGGATATTACTGAACGGAAAAATACCGAACAAGCGCTTTATGAAAACTACTCTACTTTGCATAATATCCTAGAGAGTACGGATGCGCTGATCTTTTCCATTAACCGGCAGTATTGTTATACAAGTTTTAACAGCGCCCACGCCGCCACGATGAAGGAACTATATAACCAGGATATTCAGCTTGGGGGAAACCTGTTGGATTACATGACGGTGGAAGGGGATCGTATCATCGCCAGGCACAATATCGATCGCGCTCTGGCTGGCGAATATCTCGTTGAGGAGGCTTTCTCAGGCGATGAAGGCTTTTCGCGCCACTACTTTGAAGTTTCACATGCCCCAATCATAACGGGCGGCGGCGAAATATTTGGCGTTTCGATCTTCTCCAAAGATATTACGGAGCGAAGGCAAACGGAATTGTTGCTGCAGCACAGGTTAATGGAATTGGAAACAGTTAATCGCCTGTCAATTTCTTTGCGCGAAGGAAAAAATTTGCAGGAACTATTATCCGTCTTGTTGAAGGAGATCTTGAAAGCGGTCAATGCTACGGATGGCGGCATCCTCCTGCTGGATCCAGCGGATAATCTTCTCAAGCTTGTTGAAAGCAGGGGCTGGTTCGAGGCCAGGGCTAAACTTTCCCTTAATCTTGATGAAGGGATCGTTGGGCAAGTGATTAAAAGCAATGAACTTTATGTTTCCCTCGATCTCCAACAGGATCCATTATTCTCGCAGCAAACTGGCGCTTTCATGCCCCTCGACTCAAGCGGCGCGTTTTTGCCGATTCGCGGTGAAAATGGCACCATTGGCATGTTGATTGTCACAAACCAGTTGCCGCGCACACCCAGCGAAAATGAATTGCGTTTGCTTACGATCGTTGCTCAAATCGGCGCAAATGCCATCTCGCGTTCTCTTTTGCACGATCAAATCCAGTTGTTCAACTTTGATCTCCAAAAAGAGATTCATCAAAAAGTGATTGTCCAGGAGTTGTTGGCGGCTGAAAAAGAGTTACTTTCCACCACGCTGATGAGTATTGCTGATGGAGTCATCGTAACGGACCAGGATGGAAAGGTGATTCTCTTTAATAGGGCGGCGGAATCCATCACCGGCTACACATTATCCGATGCCATCAGAAAACCGGTTAATAATGTTTTTAAATTGCATATTTCCGGCACGCTCGAAGTGGTTCCGGATGTAATCAAATTCCTGTTTGATTTGGAGAAAGCCCAGAAAAATCAAACTGGACACCGCTCGCCTTTATTAATTACACACACCGGGGAAAAGATACTCGTCTCAGGAAGTATCACCTCCCTTAAATCAGCGGATGAGAACACGGTGGGCTTTGTAATCGTTTTTCAAAATATCACTGAAAAACAAAAGGTCGAAGCGCAGACCATGCTTTCCCAAAAAATGGTGGCCATCGGGCAATTGGCGGCGGGCATCGCTCATGAAATTAATACACCCATTCAATACGTGGGCGATAATATCAAGTTTCTCGGGAAGGCTTTTTCAAAATATTCAGAAACTTTGGCCGTCTGCCAGCAGGTTATTCACGATCACCTGGAAAAGCCCATCACCCAGGATGATTTGGATCAATTGGATGAACTGTCTCGTCAGAAGAAGGTTTCGTACTATGCCACTGAAATTCCCAACGCCATCCAGGAATCGTTGGACGGCACGGAGCGAGTGCGGAAGATTGTTCTGGCAATGCGGGAATTTTCCCACCCTTCAGAAAAGGGGAAAAAACTTTCAGATATTAATCATGGCATCGAGACCACCATCGTAATCTCGCGGAATGAGTGGAAGTACTGCGCCGATTTGGAGACCGATTTGGACCAGGACCTTCCGCTGGTTTATTGCCAGATCGATGAAATTAATCAGGTGGTTTTGAATATGATCGTCAATGCGGCCCAAGCCATTCAAGAGAAGCTGCCCCCGGCATCCGATCAGAAGGGGAAAATCCTGATTAGTACTCGCAAGAAGGAAGATAAAGTTCATATCATCATTCAGGATACCGGCTCCGGGGTTGCGCAGGAAATCATCGAGCGCATTTTTGATCCATTTTTTACCACCAAGGGCGTTGGCAAGGGCACCGGTCAGGGATTGTCGATGGCCCATAACATCATTGTTGAAAAGCATCATGGCCTGATTGGTGTTGAATCCGAACCAGGTCAGGGCACCACTTTCACCATCGAACTGCCGGTTGATTCTTCCGAATTGGAGCAACGATGACGACGCAAAAACATCGTATCTTGTTTGTTGATGATGATCCTTTGGTGCTGAGGGGTTTTCAACGTTCATTGGATGATTATTGTGAGAATTGGGAGGCTGAATTTGCGCCCTCTGGCAAGGATGCATTAAGAAAATTATCCGAGCAACCTTTTGACGCGATTATCACCGATATGCATATGCCGATCATGGATGGCGTTCAGCTATTGGATGCGGTCAGCCGGATGACACCTGGCGTCATTCGATTTGTCCTTTCTGGCAACACCAGTGACATCCAAATTCTTAAATCCACGCACCTGGTTCACCAGATGATCCCGAAACCATGTGAGATGGAAAAGATCTATGAACTTGTCGAGCGGGCTTGTTGTTTGCGCGATATGCTCTCGGCGCCCCAGTTATTGCACATCATTACCGGAATTAAATCCCTGCCAAGTGTCCCCAGGTTATATAACCAGCTGCTCGAACAGCTTAAATCTGAGACCGCCAGCTCGCAGGATGTGGGTAACATTATTGCCCAGGATGCCGCCATGTCGGCCAAGATCCTGCAATTGGTTAATTCAGCTTTCTTCGGCCTTTCGGATAACGTCAGCAGCCCTCAGAAAGCGGTCACCATCCTGGGACTCAATACGATTAAGTCATTGGTTCTGGGGATCCAGGTCTTTGCGGAATACCAGGGCCAAAGGAATCTTCCCGTATCCATGGATGCGATTTGGGAACACAGCCTGCACGTCAGCAGCATGGCTTTTACCATTGCGCGCAGTCTTAATTTGAGCAGCCAGGAAAAGGAGGATGCGCGGGTTTCCGGCATATTGCATGATGTTGGGATGTTGTTGAGCTTTCAAATCCCCGGGTTTTTCCAAAATGTAAAATTCAATAAAAAAGGCCACACTTTTATTGAAACAGAATATCGTTTTTTGGGAACTTCCCATGCGGAAATGGGTGGATATTTGCTGGGTATTTGGGGTTTGCCCAATCCTATTGTGGAGGCAGTCACCTTTCACCATTTGCCCGGCATCCAGGTGGTTGCGAAACCCGGCCTGGTAACTTCTTTATATATTGCCAATGGATTAATCAATATGTGCCAGATGGAAAGCCAAAAGAATTACGGCCCATATCTGGATTTGGCTTATTTACAAAAGTTTAATCTTGTTGATCGCCTGGATGAATGGGCTGCAATTGCCTTTGATTTATTAAACAATACCAGTTGATGGGAGTGAGTTCCGTATCCATTAACAAGAAACACAAAAGAATCGACGAAAATATCTCCCCAAGGGCTATTCATCGCCTGTGGAGTTCGCCGGAGAGCCTGTTGATCGAATAGAAATGCGTGTTAATCAAATGAAGAAGCTCCTTGATCGAATGGGAAGGCATGTTAATCAAAGGGGAATGCGTGTTTATTAAAGAGGGAAGCTCCCCGATTAAAGGGGAACGCATGTTTATTAAAGGGGGAAGCTCCCCGATTAAAGGGGAATACATGTTTATTAAAGGGGGAAGCTCCCCCCTCAAATAAGGAAGCTCCCTATTTTAGTTGGAAGGCTTACCAACTAAATTGGAAGGCTTTCCGGGTTCGAGTAAAGCCTTTTGAATGACGTTGGATGAGTGATGAACTTGAATATGAACAGATGCGTTCCAGTAAAAACAATGTGTGACATAGGTGAGAGCCCCTTAACGTATAATTCCACTGGCTGCCATCCTGTGCGGACAGGGAAATTTATTGAGATAAAAAGGTTTCTTGTTGATTTGGCGCGATTAACGCCGTAAAGGAGTGTAGTGGACCCCAAAAACTGGACGGTTTTTGGTCGATCCTAAGGGGTGGTCTGATCGGGTTGAGCTAACCGCCAGGCGATTTCAAACTCAACGGGTGTCAGATACCCCAGTGATGAATGGATAC
>CAILYI010000196.1 GCA_903838415.1 uncultured Anaerolineae bacterium
CTGACCCGCCTGGCACGCTGGTTAGGCTCTCGGCTGACTTTTGGCCCGAGTTTCGCCTGCTAAAAACGACTTCTTGCAGGAGAGTCATTGATACCGATTCGTCGAAAGAACATAAACATCGGATTCTGAGTTTATCGATGAGTGACAGCTTTGTTTTCAGTTTTTTGACCGCTCAGGTTCGATTTACAGCCCCCATCCTATCATTCACGTTTTTTACTGCTTTTTTGGTGGCACATAACAAAAACTCCCGCTCATAGAGTGGGAGTTTTTGTTATGTGCCACCTGATAAGCCGTCGACTTTATTTTCGAAGTCAAAACTGAGCCTATATCGAGGCAGCCCCCAATGGCTAACTGAGCAAGGACAGTCGCAATGACTCAAACTGCTGAAAACCCCCGTCGAAGGTAGCCAGGTGCAATTTGGCAGCGCGGGCAAAAGCGGCCAGGTAAGCATCTTGCCAGAGTTTGGGCGAAACGCGCCCAGATTGGGTGTATTTTCTCAAAAACGGCTCGAGCCCGAGAGGCTCAGCGTAAAAATCAAAGCGTTCATCGTTCATGCGAGTTTCGTAAATGTCCCAGGCCTGGGTGAGAGTGCAGACTTCGGAGCCCATGACCGCAGCGTTAGTTAACAAGCGAAGCAGACCCAGTTGGGTTTGGCGACAAATCACCACCGCAAGTTCATCCTGTGCATCGAGCCAGGCCAGAGCCGAGGGATGATGGATATGTCGCTGATAACAACAGGCCAGCAAGCAATTAACATCGGCCAAAGCGGGCATCAGGCTAACCCTTCATCGGTGTTCAGGGCCGCGTAAACCTGTTCATCGGTCAGCGGCGGGGCCTGTGGGGCGGCCTGAATCAGGGGAATTTAGCGCGTTGTTTAACCGCGGTAGCGGGAGCAGCTTGCAGGGACAGTTGTAGGCCGCGCAGGAACAAATCGCGCAGCGAGAGGCCATCCATGGCTGCTCTGACCTTGGCTTGCCTGAAAAGCGGATCTGGAATTTCAATCGTAGTTTTCATATTTCACCGTATTTATATTTTACCATATTTACGGGTACAATTCGCCTTCTTGGGCGCTCAGGAAGGCGATATAGAGCTTCTCTAGGCTGCAAAGTTGTTCGTAGAGTTTCAGTGTAAATTTTTCTCGACCGCCTGTAGCTGAGAACGAAAACCTAAAACCCAAACCTTTTCAGAACTCACTGCACTCGTAGAAAATAGCCCCCTGTCAAAACATGTGGAGAAAGTCAGCGAGGCCGGGGAGACGGGGGCAATTGCTGCCGCGAATCTCGATAATCCGCCTCAGTATTGTAATAATTGTTATGCCACAAAAGTTACAATTCACAGGCCGCTTTCGAGCGTTGCTGTGATACCATGCCCTTATCATTAGCGAAAACTGTCGATTTGAACTTGCGTTTCTGATGTTGCCCAGTTTTTTTAAATCGGGATAACCTATTGAATTGTACTTGTGATGCGGTAAAACAATTCCCTAAATAGGCTTGCGGGTGGTCGTGCCTGTCAAGAGAGATGCACTAAAACCTGTACCCTAACTTAACTTTCAAGGATGCATGATGAAAACCGTCACACAAATGCGTATGGGGTTCATTGCTAATAAATATCCCCAAAAGGAATCGGCGATCCTGCCTGTCTTGCAATTGATCCAGCAAGAAAACGGAAATCAATTGGACGCCGCCGGGTTGGATGATGCTGTAAAAGCGGTCAATTTGAGCCGGAGCCATGTTTTCGGTATTGCCACCTATTACACGATGTTCAATAACAAACCTGTCGGAAAATATCATCTCCAGGTGGACACATGCGTTCCCGGTTTTCTTCACGGGGCGGACGAAGTACTTTCTCACATCAGCAAGACACTCGGTGTTTCTGTTGGCGAGACCACTCCTGATGGTATTTTTACCCTTTCCGCTGTGCAAGATCTGGCTTCCTGCGCGACTGGTCCTGTCATACAAGTAAATGATCGATACTTTGAAAACATGACCGTGGCAAAGACCGACAAACTCATCGATGCATTGAAAAAAGGGCAAATACCCGAAAATGATTCATCGATGACTGTCATATCCGAGTGTGGGATTTTATTGAATGATCGGACGCAGGTCGATTGTCGAACGCTTGACTTTTATAAAAGGCATGGCGGATACCAGCCCCTGGCAAAGACCAGATCGATGAAGCCATCAGAGATCATAAGCGAAGTGAAAGATGCGCAGTTACAAGGTCGTGGGGGAGCGGGATTTTCTGCCAGAGCGAAATGGTCTTTCCTACCCAAAAACGATCCCCGGCCTGTGTATCTCATCTGCAATGCGGACGAAGGCGAGCCGGGCACTTTCAAAGACCGCCAGATCATGGAGTTTAATCCCCACCTGTTACTTGAGGGGCTTGCCATCAGCGCTTACGCAATTGGCGCGGCGCGGGCATTTATCTATATCCGCGGCGAATTTGGCTGGATTGCTGATATCCTGGAGACGGCTATTGGAGAAGCAAAGCTGGATGGGCAAATGGATCATGTGAACATCATCATCCATAAGGGGGCCGGTTCCTATGTCTGCGGGGATGAAACTGCCCTGATCGAATCTCTGGAAGGCAAGCGCGGCAATCCGCGCGCCAAACCGCCGTTCCCGGCAAGTTATGGGCTGTATGGCTGCCCAACCGTGGTCAATAACGTTGAAACTCTGTCTCTCGTGCCTTACGTTATCCAGCACGGTGCCCAAACCTTCAAGCAAATTGGCATCCCAAATAATTATGGGCCAAAGATTTTTGGTGTGTCCGGTCATGTAAACAAGCCAGGGGTTTTTGAATATCCGTTGTGTACACCGCTCAAAACCATCCTGGATGCCGCGAGTGGGGTCAAAGGCAAACTCAAAGGGGTGATCGTCGGCGGGCTTTCCGTCGCCATCCTGACCGCCGCGGAAGCTGAAGGCCTGACGCTGGATTATGATGCCTGCCAGAAGGCAGGGACCTCGCTCGGTTCGGGTGGCATTATGGTCATCAGCGATACGGTTTCGATGCCCGAATTGGCCCTCAAAACAATCGAGTTCTACCTCCATGAATCTTGTGGTCAGTGTGTGCCCTGTCGCGAAGGCTCCTGGGCTATCGCGCACAAAATCCACGACTTGCTTAACGGTCAGGGCACGATGGCTGATATTGACCTGATCCTGCATTTATGCCGGACCATCGCTGGCCTGACGATTTGTCCCACGGGTGAGGCTTTTGCTGTGCCAATCTATGCAATGGTGAGCAAATTTAGATCTGAATTTGAAGCTCTACTCCAGTAAATTTTCAAGGCCGGAGTCTTCGGGCAGCTTGATTTCGATGTGCCCATTCTTGCGGGCTTTTTCCACCAGGTCAATCAGGCCTTCTTTGAACTCGCAGCTCTGCAGGAAACCATTGACGCGCACGCGCTGACCCTTTTGCACGGAAAACATGGTGCCAGCGCCACCCGGATAGCGGATGTTGACGTAATCCGCTTCGTCGCGACCCGGTGAACTGGTGTCGGGTTTGACGGGTAGATCCATATCGCGGTAGCTGGCAATCCGGAAGAACACATCTTTGTCGTAGCTCCACGGCTCGCGGGTGACAATGCCTTCGATGGTGATTTCGTTGATCATGTTGCAGTCTCCTCTTGGTTGAGTTGGTTACCCCGTAAAATCATCGGGGCATACGCAAAAAGCGACCACCTGCGCAGGAGGTCTTTGAAACCCAAAGACACTGCGGTAGGTGGTCGCTTCTGGTGACCCCAGTAACTGCATGGGGTGATCCCGATAACTGCACGGGAAATAATAAGGAAGGGTTGGCGACCGGTTGGCCAACGTTATTTAGCTGTAGAGGCGCATTTTAGCACAATTTCAGGAATGGGGCGGGGAAAAATACCAAATATGTGAGATGGGAGCGAATCTCTGATCTTACAATAATTCAGAGATGTCTACCCTCGTCAGGTGCGCAAACAATTTACTTCACAAATCCTCTGTCATCGAGAAATTCAACCGGTTCTTTGTCTTTTCCATGTTCCCACATCAGTGAGAAAAACCAAATGCCGCTCTCACCAATCCAGAATTCTGCCGGGGTAAAAGTCATTTTCGACCCAACAGGTTTACGATGGCTTTCGGGGGAATATTCAGCACTCCAGCCAAAAATTTCTCCCTGCCAATGTTTGTTGGTGGTATGCAGATGATTTGCAAACGAGCGCACTTCATCAAGACTTGGAATCGAGATACGTAAAGCATTAGGCATGAAATCTCCTCGGTCGAGAGATCAAAATTATTATAGCACTTACGGCGGGGAATAAAATCTCATGAATATTGACGAGATGGTGCAGAATTTCGAAGAAAATAGATTGGGGTTGGGTGAACACGGATTTTTACAATCCGCCTCGTGCCTCGTGTTGAAACCGAGACTATCGCCATATCTGGTTTGACGGGCGATGCTGCATCGACTGAGAACTGCCGATTAACCGAAGATGCCCTGCAGGGACTGGGGTTTATGTTGTCCTGCGGCGCTCTTCGCAGCGACCGGCTCAATCAGGCGAAAGGCACAGGCAATAAGGGGGTACAGACGTCTTTAGTGCTACAATGATTCCGAACAATTATTCCACCAGTATCTCCCCCCACCCACACAACACACAGGGATCAGCCGTCATCGTGAGGATTGAACGATGGCGGCTGATTTTTTATCTTCGGGCAGCGTAATTCTGCCACGCGAAGCGGTAGTTCTGTCAGGTTCTTGATTAGTCATAGTCCGGGACAGGATGATGTACTGCCAGGCTTCGTAGTCTCCATATTCCAGAAAACAACAGGTCACAGAAAATGCAATTAATAAAACAAAGCCGTATCCTGCATTTGATCAAAAGCATTCCAATGCGCAGTCTGCAAACTGCGCTGCTTTTATTGGCGTCGAGCCTGATTGTGACCGGCCTGATTACCCTCAGTATAAAGGCGGATCTGGAAGGAGTTGCGAGGCAAGAGTTTGATTTTGCCAGCAACCAGATTACCCAGGAAGTTAAAGAGCGCTTCAATGCGCATGCCCAAATTCTAAACAGTGGAGCGGCGGTCTTTGCGGCTTCGGAGAACGTTTCCCGCCAGGAATGGCAAGCCTTTGCCCAGCATCTGTCCCTTGAGAGTCAGTTTCCGGGCATCCAGGGTTTGGGCTATGCGGTCATCATTCCTGCAGCGCAGTTGCCCGAACACCTTCAAAAAATTCGCGCCGAAGGTTTCCC
>CAILYI010000197.1 GCA_903838415.1 uncultured Anaerolineae bacterium
AACACCTTGTGCCAGGGAATTGGGTCTTTGCAGGGTTGAATCAAAAAAGCATAGCGTTTGTAAAGCATGGTTATTTCTCCTCGATCAGTTCGCCGTCATCATCGAATAAGCACTTGCCGCCGCAGAATGGGCAGTAAGATTAAGCACAAACTGGCGGCCAAATGGCCGCCAGCTTGTGGTAAAGTGATTGCAATTTGCTTTTTTTAACTGAGTACCGTGTAGAATTTCATTGTTTTGACCTGCACCACCCATTTAAAATGATCTAGATCCACAAGGAGCCTACCATGTCAACTTCCCGGCCCAAGTTTTTCTACCTGTTGACAATTGTTGTCTTTCTGGCCCAACTGGTTATGCCGACCATCGCCCGCGCCGAAGGTGAAACGCCGACCGACGTGCCCGCGCCCGAAGTGACGGCGCCCACCGATCCGGCGCCAACGACCCCGGCCCCGGTTCTGGAGCCTTCGCCGAACCTGTCACCTGAAGAGGCGGCCCAGTCCCTGCTTCCCCCCGCTGCGACCCCGACCCCTGAAGCCGCTGCCCCCGATCCGGTTCTTGCAACGGTGGGCGAGGGCATCTCGGTTGTCGTTTTGGATGAGAACGGCAACCCGGTTCCGCTCGCTACTCAGGAAGCTGCGGATGCGCTGGTCATTGGTGACCCGCGCTGGTGCCCCGGCAGCCAGAACCCGGCCGTCAACAGTACAGGCTGCTCGGCCTCTTTCACCAGCTTGAATGACCTGCTGAGCGCCCTGCAAGCCACGTACGGCACCTACTATGCCAATCTGCCGGATGGGACGATCTGGATCCAGACCGGCAGCTTTTCCGAAGCTGCCGGTTCGACATTCATCAACGGCTTTAGCCCGGATGCCAACAGCGGCCACTTTGTGACCAGCGACGACGACGGGGTGCCAGGCTCGGCCGCGGCGGTCGATACCGCTTCGGCGCACGCCAGCCTGACCCTGCAGGGTGGCTGGGATCCCACCTCCGGCGAGATTGGCGCGGCCTCGGTCTTCTCCACCCCGATCGCCATTTTCTGGGGCGGCAACCTGACGATTAAGAACCTGACGGTCTCGGGCGCGAAGACCTACACCCCCGGCGGCAGTTATGGGGATTATGCCTTCCAGGCGGTGGTTGAAGATAACCGCCGTGACCTGGATAACAACGGATATTTGCAGCTGGATGTCATGGGTAACAAATTGACCAAGAACAAGACCCTGACGGTGGAGGGTCTCACGGTGACCAACACCACCGGGACGAAGGTGGGTGGAGCGCCAGGCTCCGGCAATGGCGCGGGGCTGACGGCGGATGGCGATGTGTCGATGAACACTTTCGTCTATCTCAACCACGACAAGAACACAGGCGCCCCAACCTACACCGCCACCCAGACCAACAATTTTGACTCGAATAAATCTGGCACAGAGGGCACTGGTCTGAAGGTCTGGACCTATTGGTCGAACATCAGCCTGAACGCTGTCAGCGCCAGCGCTAACCAGGGCAGCGGCGCCCTCGTCACCAGTCAGTACGGGGATGTGACGGTTGGGACAGCCGGTTCGAGCCTGAACAATGTCTTTGACGGTAACGGTGGATTCGGTATTTTCGCCACGACCGATTCGCGCAACATCTGCGCGGGCGACTGGGATGGATTTGGGGCTTTCCAACGCTGGACGAACGGCGGCGATTGCTATAACGGGAACTGGGCGCACTCTTCCGCCGATCTCTACCTGAATAACCTCCAGGCCAACGCCAACGGTCTTCAGGGCGGTTACTTCCGCACCGGTGAATATGGATCTGAAGACCAGGGGGTTTACTTCCAATTTAGCAACAATGGCGTCGATTTCAATCGCCCGGTGCGCTATGGCGAGTTTAGTTATGATAACCCCGGTAATTCCACGACGTCGTGCGTCTCGACCGGGGCATCCACCGGTACGGCTTATGGTCAGAACGGCTACGGGAACGACTGTCTCGCTTCGAACTATGTCAGCACCGGGCGCGGCAGCATCACCCTGACCGGCGCCAGCCAGTTCAATGGCAACAACCTGACGGGTGGGAGCGAGGGTCTGTTTGCCCGCACCTGGGAGGGTGATCTCAGCCTCAGCGGTGTGACGGCCGACTGGAACAATGCCAACGGCGCTATCCTGTCGGCGGTGGGCGGCACGGTGGAGGTGCGTTATTCCTCTTTTAGCCACAACCAGTATGACGGGTTGAACATCTCCGTTGACCCGCCTGCCCAGGTGCTGGGCAAAATCCTGCTCTACCACGTCACCGCCAGCGGGAATCTGGTCACTGTTAATCCTTCCTATGACAGCAACGGCTTCTGGTTTGACGGTTACACCGGCGGCTGGTCGATGGGTGACTCTGACCCGGCAGAGATCGCCGTTGTTTGCTCGGTCTTCAACGACAACGCCGGTCACGGCCTCGATCTCTCCAATCCCGATGGGACCCTCTCAGTTTCCGGCGGTGAGACCCTGAACAACGCGAATGGCAACTTCACCGATTACCTCGGCGGCAACGACCCGCTCGCGCTCTTCAGCGGGATCGACCTCGACTGCCACACGGCTGCCCCGGTTGAAAAAACTGAACCCCCGGCTGGCGTCCACGCTGGCAGCAAGATCTACGAACAGGCCCTGGGGAACGGCTTCCAGGTCCAGTCTGCTTGCAACGACCAATATCAGGGCTTGCAGCTCAACCTCCTCACCGGCGATTTCGTCCAGATCCCCTGCGAAACTGGTAAAAAAGGCTCTGCTCTGACCCTCCCGTCCAGCCGCCTCCCCGAAAAACCGGATGGCACCGTCCTCTCGGCCCTGACTTTCACCGTTTACGACCGGGTGGCTGGCGGCCGATCGGTCGTCTCCTTCAAACTTGCCCCCGGCGACTTGGCTGTCGGTTATCATATCCTCTGCTGGGATGGCAGCCGCTGGGTCAACGTTGGCGGCCACCGGACCGAAGACGGCTACTTCCAGGCCAAAGTCAGCGCCGACGGGATCTACGTCCTGGTCACCAACTAGGTCCGTTTTACAACTGGAAAAGGTAAAAACAAGGGTAAGAACATCGCGTTCAGTCCGGATGGTACCCGCATTGTAGCCGGAAGTAATAGTGGTCTCTTCTATGAACTTGTTTAAGGTTTTTTCAAAGCACATTCTTTAACATTTGTGAAACCTGAGCAACAGCACTTTGACAGGAATGCTCCATAGTGGCATGATGAAGACGGAATATCCAAACTTTTCGTTCTTCGAGGCGCCCTATGATTATCCTACCTATCGAACTCACGAAACATCAATTTGAACAGTACATTGCTGCTTCTCTAAGCCACGGCGAACGAGGCCCAGCCTGTCAAATACCTGACTACCAAGTGTTCAATTTTATCCTTCACTGGCTGCATTGTAAGCGGCCGGACAAAATGGTGGAGTAGGGCCGAAATAATTTTTTCAAGCGGGGCATTGCGACTAACGTGTTTCATCGCTTATTCTCCTTGATAGGCTTGTGCGCAGTCGGGTGAGCAGAAACGCTGCTCGCGTTCTTCCGGGCGGAAGTCAGTTCCACACCAGGGACATTCCCGCAGCTTATCTTTCCAGGCATCGGGGCAGCCATGTTCATGGCACAGAACGCCATTAATCATCAGCGCCTGGCACGATTCGCATTTGGTTGGGTTGGGCATTATTCATCACCTCCTTTCTTGGGTTCGAGTTCGGGCATAACGGGTTCGGGGCCGAAACAAACGCTGATGTCGCCAGACGACCACTTGCAAACAACCCATTCTTTTGCGCCGGTCTTGATTCTTTCAAGTACGCTATCAAGCTGAATGTCATTCCAGACGTGGGTGATGTGAGAAACCGTGTCAACGTTCCTGTCAAGAAACTTCCCGACATAAAAACCTTCATCAGAACGAACGATATACAGGACATAACGCAGGTCATTGGATGATTTCCCTTGAGGGAAATCCGGGCTTTTTTCTTCACTGGCTAACGTAATCTTTGGAATACTGAGCATGATTTTTTCTCCTTGTGTGAACGTGTGAATTTTCCCTCGAGGGAAATTGGCAAGAAATTATGGAAGCTTTAGATTCTGAACAACCTTCCGCTGGAATCCCACTTGAAGCCCATATTGCGTAATACTTCTGAGACCCGAGAGCTGCACATTGAGAAGATCACAACGTCATTCATTTGGGGGTAGACAACGTAATCCCCGGATTGGAGTTTCTT
>CAILYI010000198.1 GCA_903838415.1 uncultured Anaerolineae bacterium
CCGTCCAGTTTTTGGGGTCCACTACAGTGAATTTGACCCGGTCAAAGTTTAATTTGACCGGGTCAAATTTTTAAAGCCCAAAAACGCCTGCCAGGATGCCCAGCAATTCTCGGGGGACAGATTCTTCCTTTAGCACTATAATTCATCCAACGAACTTTAATGCCACCAGCGTACCAGGAGACCTTATGACCCGGGATAAGAAAAAGGCTGAATCAACTTTGGAAGTCTCACCAGCAGAAGAGAATAACCCAACGCCAGCGCTTGCGCCTGAAGTGCAGGAGAAATATATCCCACAGCACCCCGAAAACTCCGCACCGCAGAAAACGCCCACTTTTGGACGACGGGCATGGAGCGTGTTCGTATTCCTTTTCAAACTGACCCTGACCCTCGCCATTCTGGCTGCGCTTGGAATCGGCCTGTATATTGGCGTACCGATCGTCTATAACAAATACATCCTGCCGGTGCAAAACAACACCGCGCAGTTGACAATTCTCGAAACCCGCCAACAACAACTCAGCGCACAGTTAGTCACTTTACAGGCACAAATCGATGCAGTATCCACCCAACAGGCAGACGACATCCAATCCATCACGGAACTGGAGACGCGGCTGAAAACGCTCGAAACAGAAATCGCCGCGCAAACTCAAACCCTGGCGGCGCTCGAAAAATCCCAGGTAACGCTGCAAAACGACAACGACGCGGCGAAAGCGGAACTTGACCGTCAAATCAAACTGCTCAAAAGCATGGAGCTGCTTTCACGCGCGCGCCTGTTCCTGTATCAAAGCAATTTTGGACTGGCAAAACAGGATGTCCAGGCTGCCCGGGAACTCCTCGCGGAAATCCAGCCGACAGCGCCGCAGCCGCTTAACACGGAATTGGCCGAGGTTGTCCACCGCCTTGATCTGACGCTTGCCAGCCTGCCCGCCTTCCCGGTCGCGGCCAGTGACGATCTGGATATTGCCTGGCAAATCCTGCTGCAAGGCATCCCAACCGCGCCCGTCATCACAGAAATCCCCACCGGGACGCTGCCGCCCGAAAATACGGACACCCCATCTACAACCCCCACCCCCGCCGCGACAGCCACCCCTTAATTCCCGCGATCATGCCCGAAACCAGCCCGCTCAAAACTGAACTGCCTGCTCCTTTTCTCTTCTCGCAATCGTCCTTGCAAGATTATGACGAGTGCGCCCGACGCTTCCAATTGCGCTACATTGAGCAGTTGCGCTGGCCGGCAATCGAAACCGCGCCAGTGCTGGAAAACGAACGCCGCCAGGTTGAGGGCCAGCAATTCCATCGCATGCTGCAACAGTATCTGCTCAGCCTGCCCGCCGATACTCTGACGCGCATGGCTAACACTGAAAATCTCGGCCGCTGGTGGGAGAATTTCATCAAGTCGGACCTGGCGAATTTGGGCAAGCAGCAAGACGCCAATCTTTATCCCGAACTCACGCTTTCAGCGCCCATCGGACGGCATCGCATCATGGCAAAATATGACCTGATCGCCCTGAAGCCTGGCGCCGCAACCATTTTTGACTGGAAAACCTATCACAAACGCCCCCAGGACGCCTGGATGTCTGCGCGCCTGCAAACAAAAGTCTACCGCGCCTTGCTGATCGTCGCCGGAAGCCATCTCAACGCCCGGCAGCCCTTCGCCCCGCAACAGGTCGAAATGGTGTACTGGTACGCCGATTTCCCTGGCGAACCGGCCAAATTCCCCTACACGGAAGCCCAGCATCAACGCGACTGGAATAGCCTGAACATCCTGGTCAATGAAATTTCGGCCAAGCAAAGCTTTCCCATGACCAGCGACGAGAAAAAATGTGCTTTCTGCCCCTATCGTTCCTACTGCGAACGCGGCATCCAGGCGGGCGAAGGCGATGAACTCGAAGCCGAAATCTCCGTCATGGACGTAACCCTGGAACAAATTCAGGAGATTGAATTTTAATGCGCTGGATCGACGCCCCGGCTCCCTCCGGCGCCGCATCCCTGCCCGAATTGCATCCGCTCGTCGGGCAGAATTTGATGAAAAGGGGACTGACGGATTCTGCCTCAGCCCGGGCCTTTCTCGACCCGGACTTATACGCCCCGACTCCTGCCGAGGCGCTGCCGGGGCTTTCCGCCGCCGCTGAAAGGGTGGCCCAAACCATCCGCGCCGTAGAACCGATCTGCGTCTGGGGCGATTTCGACGTCGACGGGCAAACCTCCACGACAGTCCTTGTCCAGACCCTGCAAGCCCTCGGCGCGGACGTTTCCTATCACATCCCGGTCCGCAAAAACGAATCGCACGGCGTCAACATCGAAAACCTGGCACGGATCATCGCCCAGGGCGTCAAACTGGTCGTCACTTGCGACACAGGCATCACCGCGCACGAGGCGGTGCACTACGCTCGGGAACGCGGCGTTGAAATGATCATCACCGACCACCACGATCTGCCGCCAGAACTGCCCCAGGCGGCGGCAGTCGTCAATCCCAAGCTTTTACCCGAAAACCATCCGCTGGCAACGCTGGCGGGCGTCGGAGTGGCATACAAGCTGGCAGAAAAGCTCCTGTCGATGCGCGACGAGAAAACAATCGACGGCAAATTTCCCCTCAGCGCTGACGCACTGCTGGATCTGGTTGCGCTTGGTCTCGTCGCTGATCTGGCCATTTTGCGCGGGGACGCGCGCTACCTTGTCCAAAAAGGTCTCCAGGCATTGCGCAATACGCAGCGCCTGGGCTTGAAAACGATCATGGGATTGGCCGAACTTGCGCCCGCCCATCTGACCGAGGAACATATCGGCTTTACGCTTGGGCCGCGCATGAATGCGCTCGGCCGTCTCGGCGACGCCAATCCAATCGTCGAGCTGCTGACCACATCCGACCCCGTGCGCGCCAACGTACTGGCCGTGCAACTGGAAGGGCTGAATATCGAGCGGAAACTGCTCTGCGACCAGGTTTACCAGGCCGCAGAAGCGCAGTTGCGCGAAAACCCGGAATTGCTGGCACAGCCGGTCATCGTGCTGGCGCATCCGCTCTGGCCGGGCGGCGTGGTGGGAATCGTCGCCAGCAAGCTGGTGGAACGCTACCGCAAGCCCGCCATTTTGATGACAGCGCCTAACGGTGAGCCGGTGCGCGGCTCCGCCCGCTCCGTGGAGGGGCTTAACATCACCGCGGCGATTGCGGCCCAAAAGGACATTCTGCTCGGCTTTGGCGGCCACCCCATGGCGGCGGGACTTTCGCTCGAAGCGGAAAAGTTGGCCGAGTTTCGGCGCAAGCTGTCAAAAACGGTGGAAAAGATGCTCGGGGAAGCCCGGATTGAAGAGGCCGTTCTCCAGATTGACGGCTGGCTCAATCTCGATGATGCCAATCTCGACCTTGCGGAACATCTCGAAAGCCTGGCGCCCTACGGACCGGGCAACGAAAAACTGACGCTTGCCAGCCGCAATTTGACGGTGAAAACATCTGTCAAGTTAGGCAAAAACAAGGAGCATCTCAAACTGACGGTTGAAGATGAAACTGGCGCTATTCAGCAAATTTTATGGTGGGATGGCGGCAGCGAGGAATTACCGGATGGCAAATTTGACCTGGCCTACACCCTGCGCGCCAGCGACTGGCGCGGCGTGCGGCAAGCCCAGCTCGAATTTGTCGATTTTCGGCTAGTGGAAGGTGAGAAGATTGCGGTTCAACGGAAGCCGCTTGAAGTGGTGGACTACCGAAGAGTAGAGCGAGGCCAGAGTCTGCTTGCGGCCTGCGAGCCAGCTTGCGAAATTTGGGCGGAAGGCGCGGATAAAAAGTCCGTCAACGGCTGCGACCGCCAGGAATTGAAACCCGCTCAAACGCTGATCGTCTGGACGACGCCACCTTCACCGGAAGAACTCAAAAGCGCGCTGGAAGCCGTCAAACCGGAAAAGGTGCTTGTTTTTGCAATCAGCCCCGGCATGGATGAGTTGAAACCGTTTTTGGAACGTCTCGCCGGACTGCTGAAATTTGTGCTGAATAAAAAGGCGGGGAAAACCAGCCTGACGGAACTCGCCGCCGCTACCGCCCAGAAGGTTGCCGTCGCGCGACTGGGGCTGGAGTGGCTGTCGAAACGGGGGCAGGTTTCGGTGGAGTTTTCCGGGGAAAATCTCCATTTGACGGCGGGCGGCGTGTTGGATGAAATCGCCGCTTTGACGGTGGAATCCCAACTCCGTTCCCTGTTGCAAGAAACTGCGGCCTTCCGGGCCCATTTTGAAAAATCTGATCTTAAATCATTGCTGGGATGAAAATTGTGATGGAAAAAATACCTGAACACGGTTCTTGTTTTGTGTGCGGAACGCAAAACCCGCATAGTATTGGGCTTTCCTGGTATCAAAAGGAGGATAAGTCCATTTACGCCGAGATGGTCTTCACCGAGGCGCACCAGGGGCCGCCCGCGCACGTGCACGGCGGTGCTTCGGCGGCGGTACTGGATGAAGCGATGGGTGCGGTGGTATGGCGCGCGGGCTATTCGGTAGTGGCGGTCAATTTGGAAATAAATTACAAGAAGCCGGTGCCGCTTGGAGAAAATATCACCATCGAGGCGCGGATCTTCGAAGTGCGCCCGCGCAAAATCCTGACCACCAGCGAAATGCGCCTGCCGGACGGCAGCATAGCCGTCACCGGCCGTGGAATTTACGTAGAAGCGCCGCATTTGTTCAAAAATAGCGGCTTCGATTAGGCTTTTGGGGCTATTTTCTGTATCCAAACAAAAAAACGACGGAAAACCCCGTCGTTTTTTTGTTTGCGGCTTTTTCTTTAGGCGCTAATGAGTCAAAATCTGCGAAAGGAACAACTTGGTGCGGTCTTCCCTCGGGGTTTCAAAGACTGCTTTCGGTGTGCCGCTTTCGACAATTTGACCTTTGTCGAAGAAATACATCGTGTCGGCAACCGCGCGGGCAAAACCCATTTCATGCGTCACCACCAGCATGGTCATACCGGAGCGGGCGAGCTCAACCATCACGTCGAGCACTTCCTTGATCATTTCAGGATCAAGCGCCGAAGTTGGCTCATCAAACAGCATCACCTTGGGCTGCATGGCCAGTGCACGGGCAATCGCCACACGCTGCTGCTGACCGCCCGAGAGTTGGCCGGGGAATTTCTTGGCCTGCTCAGGAATGCCGACACGCTTTAACAATTGCAGCGCGGATTCTTCGGCCTTTTCCTTCGACCACTTGCGCACCTGCATTGGCGCAAGCATAATATTGTCCATCACGGTCAGGTGCGGAAACAGGTTAAACTGCTGAAAAACCATGCCTGTTTCCATGCGAATCAGCTCGATATTATGCATATCGTTGGTCAACTCGATACCATCGACAATGATTTGCCCTTTTTGGTGTTCTTCAAGCCGGTTAATGGTGCGGATGAAGGTGGATTTCCCCGAGCCAGACGGGCCAAAAATCACTACCACCTCCCCCTTCTGCACTTCCATGTTCACATCCTTCAGAGCTTGGAAGTGTCCATACCATTTATTGACATCTTTGGCGATAATAATAGGTTGACGTGTCTCGTCGCGCATGATTACTCCGTTTGAACCGTTTTTGGAAACCACTCGAACTGCAATTATTTCTACACTAAGCCTAAATTTCAGCTGCGTCGCTCAAAGGAACAGAAATGGGCGCCAGGCGCGCGCGCGTCAATTCAACCAAATCTTTTACCGGTAGACACACATTTAACCCGCGTTGCCCGCCCGAGATGTGGATTTCATCAAATTGCTGGGCCGAAGCATCGATGAGCACTTGAAAACCTTTATTGATCAGGGCTAGCGGGGAGATACCGCCTGCTTGCAGGCCGGTCAGCCCTTCGGCTTCCTTCTCCGTGGGCAGGCTGACTTTTTTCTCCCCGAGGGCTGAAGCCGTTAACTTTAAATCCACCTGCCTAGTGCCGGGGATGACCGCTAAAACAGGTTTTCCGCTCGACCCGCCAGAACCGGCCTTCGGACGAATCACGACAATCGTTTTAAATACCCGTTCTGGCGGGATATTCAAAATCCGCGCCGTTTCGAGCGCTCCCAATTTTTCGGCAGGCGTCTCAAAAGCGGTGTATTTAATTTTTTTTGCATCCAAAAAACGGGTAATGTTGTTGACGGGCGGCATGCGCCATATTATAAAACACCAGCGCAAATGAACAAAGGGAACAGCCGGGAATTATGTGAATAAAAAAGGCAGGAAGCGTGGTCTCACTTCCTGCCTTTTCAAAGTTACAACTGGTTTACTTTTTCGCCCAGATAGCCAGTTCGAGCGTGATGCGATCGAAGTAACTACCTTCCGGCAAAGCGCCCTGTCCATATTGCACGTCAGAGACGGTGGCAATCATTTGCAGAGTCTGTGTTTCAAGAATAATCTGTTTCTGCGGAACGATGGGCATAAGCTCGCCCTTGGCTTCCAACTTCGAGCGGAAACTGGGATCATTGTAAGCATGGGGGCTCATCAAAACCTTGGTGACGGTCTGAATATCGTTTTTGTCAAACATCCAGACTTCGAAGGCGGTCACCTTCTTGGGATCACCCACACCGATCGTTTCAGAGATGCCCACGCCGCATTCACCGAGGAACTCACCATACGCCGAATCGATGCTGAAGGAGTCATCAAACAAATCATCGCCGATGACATAAGTCGTCACATATTGAGCCACCGGGGGAGTCTCGCCCATGGCAACAAAGTCGGTTTTCTCAACTGCGCGGGCGATATCAGCGCCCTGCTGGGCAGGGGTTGTCTCACCGCTGCGACGTCCGCCGCGTAAAAGCCAGAAGGCGGCCGCGGCAACACCGGCCACCGCCAGGAGTCCGCCGAGAATAATCGCTATGCTGACTCCAGCGCTGGCAGTGCCTGTCGACTCGGGCTGTGTCTCGCCCGGAGCGTAGGCATTCTTGTTCATCAGCAATTGCTCAAGCTGGGCAATGGAATTTGGATCCTGTTTCCCAGGGTTGGCTTTGATGCCTTGCAGCAAGTCATAACCATTGGAGCCCAGATCAGTGTAACGCTTGACAGCCAGGTTTTCATCACCCGTGACGCGTAGAGAGTCAATCGTCATGCGCAAATACTCATCCTGCAAATCGGCACGCAAGAGACTTACCGGCGCGTTATACCATTCAACCGGCTGAATTACCCAGCCCCAGACCAAACCTAGGGCAAGCCCAAGGATAATAGCCAGGGCTGCAACTACAATGGGTCGCTTTAACATCTCAGAAAATTTCATCTAGCGCTCCTTCCGCGGAACGAACATTTTATCTATTATACAAGAAATTGGATTGCTGGTGAGATTTCTACCCACCCAATAATTCTACTCCGGTGCTGTCTCCGGTAATATTTTTTCCAACAGAAAGGTTTCCTGGCATTTCAAGCAAGTGACTTCGCGCTTGTTGGCAATTACCAAAGTTCCCTGGCAATTCGGGCAGGGTTGAGCCAGCGGACGCTTCCAGGAAGTGAATTCACAGTTCGGATAATTGGAACAGCCGAAGAATACCCGACCTTTGCGGGTTTTGCGTTCGACGAGATCGCCGTGATCATCAGGGCATACAACACCAATTTTTTCAAGCCAGGGTTCAGTATAGCGACAATCCGGAAAACCTGAGCAGGAGATGAATTTCCCATAACGGCCAAAACGAATAACCAGATCCTTCCCACACTTCGGGCAATCCCGCCCAACCGATTCCAGCCCGGTCTTGGTGACCGGCATTTCGGCCTGGGCTTTCTGAACCTTGACAGAAAACGGGCGATAAAACAGGTCCAGCACCTTAACCCAGTCGGCTTGTCCATCGGCGATTTTATCGAGATCATCCTCCATTGTGGCGGTGAAATTCATATCAACAATTTCCGGGAAGTACTGCACCATCATTTCATTGACCAATGAGCCGGTCTGCGTCGGTTCCAGGCGTTTATCCACGCGGACGACGTATCCGCGCTCCTGAATGGTGGACATAATCGGCGCGTAGGTGGATGGACGGCCAATCCCGTGCGCTTCAAGCGCCTGCACCAGCGAAGCTTCTGAATATCGAGGCGGCGGCTGGGTAAAATGTTGCTCAGGGATGAGTCGGAGGAGTTCCTGAGATTGTCCCTCTGCGATATCCGCCGGGATACGGACGTTTTCCTCGCCCTCACCCTCCACCGGTTTGGCGTCTTCATCCTTGGTCTCTTCGTAGACCACCAAAAATCCAGGGAATTTTACTGCCGACCCCGCGGCGCGGAACATGTAGACATGCGCAGCGGTCCCCGTTACTTCCACGGAAAGCGTATCATAAACTGCCGATTCCATCTGCGAGGAGACAAAGCGCTGCCAGATCAGTTGATAGAGCTTGAACATGGCCGGTTCCAGGAAAGGCTTGACCTTTTCCGGATCGCGCAGCACCGACGTGGGCCGGATGGCTTCATGCGCTTCCTGAGCGCCGACCGCGCGTGTCTTGTATTCGGGCGGCTGGGCGGGCAAAAAATCGTTGCCATAGCGCCCGGCGATGTATTGGCGGACTTCCGTACGGGCAATATCCGAGATATTGGTCGAATCTGTACGCATGTAGGTAATTAAGCCGGTCGCGCCGCCATCGCCGACGTCAATGCCTTCGTACAGGCCCTGTGCCAGCCCCATGGTCCGCTTGGCGGTAAAACCCAACCGGCGCGAGGCTTCCTGCTGCAGCGTGGAGGTAATAAACGGAGCGGCGGGTTTTCGTCTGCGTTCACCGCGCTTGACCTTGGTCACGCTGTAAGTTGTTTTTTCCATATCAATCAACAGCGGGCGGACGTCGGCTTCTTTTTTCAGTTCAAAGTCTTTGTCATCAATCCGCGCCAACCTGGCAATAAAGGCCGCTTTTGGCTTGGCGCCAGGCTGTTTGAATTCCGCGGCAATCGTCCAATATTCCTGCGGGAGAAAGTCGTTAATTTCAATTTCGCGATCCACGATCAGCCTGAGCGCCACGGACTGGACACGCCCGGCCGAAAGCCGTCCGCGCACTTTTTCCCACAAAATGGGGCTGATGGAATAACCCACCAGCCGATCCAGCACGCGCCGGGCCTGCTGGGCATTGACCAGATTCATATCAATGGCACGGGAGTGACTGAAGGCTTCGTTGATGGCTGGCGCGGTAATCTCGTGAAAAGTGACGCGCTGCGTCCGGTTGGGGTCAATTTCCAGGGCTTCGAACAAATGCCAGGAAATGGCTTCCCCTTCGCGGTCAGGGTCGGTGGCGAGATAAATTTCGGCGTGTGATTTTGCCAGTTCTTTCAGTTCCTTCACAACCTGTTTTTTCTCGTTGGGCACGCGGTATTTAGGCGCGAAATCGTGATCGACATCGACTGAGAGTTGGGATCGCAATAAATCTCGAACGTGACCGACGGAAGCTCGCACGGTGTAACCTTTTCCGAGGAAGCGCCCCACCGTTTTGGCCTTGGCCGGTGATTCGACAATGACCAGTTTCCCGGAGCGTTTGGGTTCGGGTTTTTCAAACTTGGGAGCCACCAAGCCTGCGTGTGCTTCTGAGCGGCCGGTGCGATAAAGTGCCGTGCCGCACACCAGACAAATGCCACGCGTTACTGGCGCGCCAGATTTGTTGAATGTGGCTTGCGGCTCAGATATTTCGCGCTTGGCCTTACATTTCATGCAATAAGCTTCCATCTCACCTCCAAAGCCACAGGGCCTTGTGTTTCCAGGTTCTGTGGGTTCTGCAAATAATTAAAAATAGCGTTCCTGATGATGTTTTTTCAAATGCGCCACTACGTCACGGACTTTTTGCGACTGGTCAGATTTACAAATAAGCAGTACGTCACCGGCGTCAACGATGACCAGATCATCCACACCGATAGCAACGATCAGCCGCTCACTGCCGGGGGTTCCATAAATCAAGGTGTTATGCGTTTCGAGGGCCAACTGCTGCGCATTGACGCCAATGTTGCCGTTCATATCGGGCAATAATACTTCAAAAAGCGAATCCCATGAACCCACATCACTCCAACCCAGGCCGCCAGCCGGAAGTACGGCCACTTTTTCAGCTTTTTCCATCACGCCATAGTCGATTGTTTCCGTCGCCAGGTCTGGCCAGACGGATTCGATGACGGAATCACGCTCCGGGGAGTCGAGTTTCACGGCGATTTTCTCAAGGGCGGATGAAAGCTCGGGCATCTGACGACGAAATTCGCTGAGAATCCGTTCCGTTTTCCAGACAAACATGCCGCTGTTCCAGGAATGGTCGCCAGTGCGCAGCATTTTCCGGGCGGATTCGTCATCAGGCTTTTCCGTGAAACGGCTGACGTTGTACGCTGGATATCTAAAATTGCCCGCCACCGGCGCTCCCTGTTGGATATAGCCATAGGCAGTGGACGGATGCGTGGGTGTAATGCCAAGCGTGACCAGGTAATCGGTCTGGGCCACTTCCACAGCAGCGCTCACAAGATAGTGGAACAGGTCGCGGTTGCGGATGAAGTGATCGGAAGGCAGGATGATCATCATCGCCTGCGGATCGCGCTTGTGGATGACAGCCGCCGCCAACCCGATCACCGAAGCCGTGCCGCGGGGAGTCGGTTCGATCAGGTAATTTCCAACCGGAATCTCAGGCGCTTGTTTCTGCATTTCTTCGGCCTGTTCGGCCAAAGTAACCACAAGAATACGCTCTGGTGGAAACAAGCCAGCGAGACGTTGAACCGTGCTCTGAAAGAGGGTTTCTTCTCCGATGAGCGGCAGCAGTTGTTTGGGGCTTTCCTTGCGCGAAAGTGGCCACAGGCGTGTCCCACCGCCTCCGGCCATGATGACAGCATAGGTATGATCCATGGAATCCTTCATTGTTGCTGGCTGACTCTTATCCTGTCCTGGTAACTGTATAGCTTGACTGTTCTTCTCTCACGGCGACGTAATTCATGCCACCCACCTGGCGCACTATGCCTTTTAATTCCATCATGGTCAGCGCGGCGGAAATCTTCTCGATGGGCAGTCCCAACCTGGCGCGGATTTCATCAACGTGGGCTGGTTGCGCATCGAGCAAGCGCAGCAAAGCAGATTCAGTTTCGTCAGATGGCACAGCGCGGCGAACTTCACGGCGTTCCACGTTGCGGGTCAGATCGAGCGCTTCGAGTACATCGTTGGGCTGGAGGTAAACCCTGGCTCCATTGGCGATCAGCCGATTTGTGCCTCTGCTCTGCGGGGCGTACACCAACCCTGGCACAGCAAAGACATCCCGGCCTTGTTGTGCAGCGAATTCTGCCGTAATAAGCGCCCCGCTGGTATCCCCCGCTTCTACTACTACGATCGCCATCGAAAGCCCGCTGATGATTCGGTTGCGTGGTGGAAAGTTGGCGCTATCCGGGGGCGTACCTGGAGCATAATCACTGATCACCGCGCCCTGGGAAAAGATTTTTTCTGCCAGTGAACGATGCTCAGGTGGATAGATTTTATCCACACCCGAGCCGAGCACCGCCAGCGTCCTACCCCCGGCCTTGATCGCCGCGCTATGAGCAATCGCATCCACCCCGCGCGCCAATCCGCTGACCACAGTCACGCCATTTTGAGCGATGACTGTCGCCAACTCTTCGGTCACCTGCCGTCCATAGGGCGTCACCGCGCGCGTCCCAACGATGGCAACCGACCAGCCGTCATCGGCTGTGATTGCCCCGCGTACATACAGCACGGGCGGAGGCTGGTCTACTTCCTTCAGGTGGGCCGGGTAATCAGCGTCGTCCCAGGTGAGAATACTGATACTGTTTTTCTCAACTCTGGCCATAAACTCATCCAGGTTGACGCTATTTCTGACCTGCACCACACGTTCAGCCAATTTTGGACTGATACCGGCGGCGACCAGGTCAAAGGGCGAGGACTTCCAGGCTGATTCGACGTCACCAAAGTAAGACAGGAGCGCCTGCAATCGCACCGCCCCGATCCCTTTGACGAGAGTGAATCCAACCCAAAAGCGTTTATCGTCCATTTGTTTGATTTCTTCGGAAAATTACGGACGCAAATTGCGCCGTTTACTGTGTAGATTAACCCTCGTTCGCCTCATCCACCAACCCCGGCAGCAGATGAACGCGCATCGTTTTTGCATCCAGATTGATATCCAGAAGAACCTGCTTAAGGGCCGGGATCAGTATTTCGCGATTATCAGCATTTTTCACCACATACACGTCATTCGCGCCGGTTTCGATAATTTCGGTGAGAACACCCAGCGCGGTATCATGCTCATCGACCACATTCAAGCCAATAATCTGATGATGATAATATTCACCTTCAGGTAATGGCGGGCGGTCTCCAGCCGGAACGTAGACAAGCTGGGCGCGGTATTTCGCGGTCTGTTCAGCGTTGGTGATGCCTTCAAAACCCAGGATCAGCCCATCGTTGCTCGGACGGCGACGGGTAATTTTGATCGGCTGCTTCTTCTCGCCAACATAGAGAAACGTCCCGGGGCTGAGACGATCCGGAAAATCGGTCATCACATCCAGCAGGATATCTCCCCGTATTCCATGAGAGCGGCGCAGCGTGCCTACGGCTAAATAGACGACAGGCCCGCCAGCGGAGGGCGAGCCTGGATTGTCAGAATTGACTGGCACTTTGGGGGTGGGCATTAAGGCTCCACCACATCAAGCGTGACCTGCTGACCTTCACGTTCTGCGGCAACCCGCAGAAGCACGCGAATGGCGTTGGCCACACGACCACTCTTCCCGATCACTCGACCCATATCGTCTTTCGAGACCTTCAGTTCCAGCCGCACGCGGCTGCCCTGTCGAGACTGGGTAACATCAACTTGATCGGGGTTTTCAACAAGTGCCTTGGCAATATATTCGGTGAGGGCTTTCATTTGCTCCTCTTGTTAAATTATCCCTGGCAGGTTTAAAGACCTGCCAGGGATCTTATAGGATGATTATCTGTTGGTGGTGGCAGGAGCCGAGCGCTTGACTTCAGCGGCCTTGGCTTCTTCGGTCAAAGTTGCAACCGGTTCGCCCTTCTTGAAACGGGCAAAGCGATCGGCAGTACCGGTGGTTCTGAACAGCTTGGCAACTGACTCAGTCGGTTTCGCGCCATTGCTCATCCATTCAAAAACGCGAGCTTCGTCAATGGTGATGGAACCGGGTTCGGTGCGGGGATTGTAAAAACCGACGATCTCAAGGAAACGCCCATCGCGGGGTTTTTCTGAGTCTTGAATAACAATGCGGTAGGATGGCTGGTTCTTGAGACCAACACGACGTAAACGAATGCGAACCATGGAATTTACTTACTCCTTACTTGGGTTGATTTGATGAGCATGGCTGAGGACACAGGCTGTGTCCGAGGCGCATACCCTCCGATGGTTGGCGTCAGGGCTGCAGAGGGAGGTTTCGCCAAAGGTAGCGCACCCTGCATACACTGAAAAGCCTGAAAAAAGATTTTACCTGAAAATTGTTATTATATGAAGGGATTTAACCAAAGAGTTTTGGCATCCCTTTCATCCCCGTCTTTTGCAAGGTCTTCATCAATTTCTGCGTTTCGCGGAATTGCTTCATCAGACGATTGACAGACTGGACTTCGTTGCCAGAACCGGCGGCGATGCGACGGCGGCGCGAAGCGTTGAGAATGTCAGGATCGCGGCGTTCTTTACGCGTCATCGAGTTGATGATGGCTTCCATCTGGCTGAAGTTTTTCTCCACATCACGCGGATCGATCGATTTGGCAGCCTGCCCCAGTTGACCGGGCAGCATTTCCAAAATCTGGCTGAGCGGCCCCATTTTGCGCATCTGCCGCATTTGTTCGAGCCAGTCTTCCAAATCCATCTGGCCCTTCATCATCTTTTCAGCCTGTTTTTGCGCCGACTGAGCGTCAAAAGCGGCCTCAGCCTTTTCGATCAGGCCGATTATATCGCCCATGCCGAGGATGCGCGATGACAAACGCGATGGATCGTACGCTTCGAGGGCGTCGAGCTTTTCGCCGGTACCGATGTATTTAATCGGAACTCCGGTCACAGCGCGGATGGAAATTGCCGCCCCGCCGCGCGCGTCGCCGTCCATTTTGGCCAAAATCAACCCGGTGATAGCAACTGCATCCCGGAATCCTTCCGCCACGTGCAGCGCTTCCTGCCCGATCATGGCATCCACCACGAGCAGAACTTCGACCGGTGAAATTTTCTTTTCAATGGCCTTGAGTTCAGTCATCAAAGCTTCGTCAAGCTGGGAACGGCCGGCCGTATCCACAATCATGACGGTGTAACCACCTTTTTGAGCCTGATCGAGCGCATAGGCGGCCAATTCCGGCGGTTTTTTGGCGATATCCGTGATAACCGGCACATCAACGCGTTCACCCAATTGCTGCAACTGTTGGATAGCTGCCGGGCGATAAGGATCTCCCGCCACCAGCATAACGCGCTCGCCTTTCGAACGCAGCAATTTGGCCAATTTACCGGTATGCGTGGTTTTACCGGAACCTTGCAAGCCGACCATCAAAATCACGCGCGGCCGGGCGCCGGTCAAATTCAACGGAGCAGGTTCACCCAGCGTGGAAATCAGCTCTTCGTGAACAATCTTGATGACCTGTTGGCCGGGATTGAGCGCCTTTGAAACTTCCGCGCCGATGGCGCGTTCGCGCACCCGCGCAATAAAGCTTTTGACCACGCTGTAATGGACATCTGCTTCGAGCAAAGCCAGGCGCACTTCGCGCATGGCAACATCCACGTCAGCTTCGGAAAGCTTGCCGCGTTTACGCAGGCCATCAAATACTTGATTGAGTCGATTCGTCAGGTTTTCAAACATAGCGGGCAGATTGTAGCGTGTTTGACGGGGATGGTCAAGCCAAATTGTTTTTTATTTTTCACATCGGGGTGAGTCTTTCCAATCCAACCATCCTAACCAGCGGGGAAAACCTTGCTGGCTCATCCCCAAAACATGCACTATGATATGATTATATGGAAGCAACTCTTACCACATGAGGCCCAATGAAAACTCTCAAATTTTTCGTTTTGGATGGCCTGTTCAGTCTCCACCGGCTGAAAGTGGGCACGTCAATCCCCAAAGCACTCTTTGCCAGTCCCTTCTTCAGCGTCAGCCAGACTGCTGACGAATTGTCCATTGTGGCGCCTGAAGCGCTCAAAATCGATGCGGAGAAAACGGAAGCTGGCTGGAGCGCCCTCAAAGTGGCCGGACCGCTGCCCTTTTCCGAGACCGGCATCCTGGCTGATATTGCAGCCACGCTAGCCAAGGCGAACATCAGCATTTTTGCCATCTCCACCTTCGACACAGACTATGTTCTCGTAAAAAATGAAAATCTCAAGGCCGCCAAAGAAGCCTTGAGCGCCGCAGGGCATAAGTTTGGGCGCACCACGAAAAAAGAAACCAAACCGGACGAGGGCTTTCTCATGGAAAGCTATCACAGTCTGCTCGAAAAACAAATTCCACTCATCAGCCAACTCATCACCGAAAAAATTGGCCCAGCGGCTTTAACCACGCTGCGCAGCGAAACAGCCATCGCCGCCGCAGTTGGCGGATTATATGAGTTTCTCCCCACGCCGGTGAGGCTGGTCGTCAATCGCGAGCTGTTTGTCAACTTCTGCGTTCGCAACCTCGATAAAATCATCCCTGAAGCACCCCAAATCAAGACCAAAAGCAAGCAAAAAAAATGAAACACCGCCCCATCCTTTTCACCCTGTGGACAGCACAAGGGCTGGCCGCGCTTGTTTGGCTGTTCATTCTGCCAACGGACGCAGAAAACGGGCTTTTGTTCGGATTTTCGGCCTCGCGCCTGGCGCTAATCGGATTGATGCTCGTGCTGACTGGCGCGTCCGCCGCCATGACCTGGTTCTCCCGCCGGGATAATTTCGACCTCCCGGAAAAAATCCTTTCTCCCCTCTTCCCGCTTTCCACGATCGTGACAATTTCCGCCCCGGCAGCGATTCTGATCCTGCGCGCGCTCGGAAAAACGTCCGGATTCATCTTCACCGCCTACGCGGATCGTCTCGCCCCGCTGGCTTTCTGGCTAACACTTTCCGCGCTGGAATTTGCCATTGTTTATTCGCAGAATCAGAACCCCGGAGATAAAACACTCCCCACTCCGCGCTTTTACCGACTTACTTTTATCTCCATGCTTGCCCTTGCGCTCATCACCGCCTTCATCCTTATCACGCGCCTCGGCCTGACGCGCTACAACGACGGCTCCTGGGGCACGCCAACCACGCCCCTGCTCGAATGGCACATTTTCCTGGCGCTGATTGCCAGCCTGACCTTTCTGTCGTTCGAAACGCGCTGGAAATGGCTCCAAAAAGACAAATTTACTGCTGCGCTGATTTACATTTTCACCTGTTTTCTCTGGCTGGCTCAACCCATTCTGCCCGGCTACTTCGCCACTCCGCCGCGCGCGCCCAACTTTGAAATTTATCCATTTTCTGACGCGCTGATCTATGCCCAATATGCCCAATCCGCGCTGGTGGGAAACGGCTTCATGTGGCCGGACGTGCCTACCCGTCCGCTGTACATCACCTTCATCACCTGGCTGCATGTTCTCGCAGGACAGGATTACATCCGCGTCATTTTTCTGCAAACGCTGGTGCTGGCGGCTTTCCCTGCAGTGCTCTACCTGCTCGGCAAGGAAGTGGCGGGCCGCCCGCTCGGGCTGGGATTGGCGCTGCTGGCCACCTTCCGCGACCTGACCGCTAATCTGGCCGCGCCATTTGCGCTGAATTACACCTATTCCAAGTTATTTTTCTCCGAAATTCCTGCCGCGCTGCTGCTCAGTCTGTTCACGCTGATGATGGTGCGCTGGATGAGACAGCCCAAACCAGCCTGGTATCCCCTGCTCGCCGGTGGAATTCTTGGACTGAGCGCCTTGATTCGACTGCAAAGCGCTGTTTTGCTGGCGGCGGTCATCCCGATCAGCTTTTTTGTCATCAGCAGCCGCAAAAAGTGGCTGACAGGCTCCGCGCTGTTGGTTCTCGGTCTGACGCTGGCGCTCATCCCCTGGCTGGCGCGCAACTTCCGCGCCACGGGCGGGCTTGTACTCGACAATCCCATCTCGCAGACCATGGTCCTGGCCCGGCGCTGGGGCGGCGACAACGGCAACCAGATCTTTCCGCACCTGCCCGGCGAAGGCGACGCGCAGTATTCCAGCCGCATGACCCGGCAGGCGCTGCAAAGCCTGAAAAACAACCCGCAGCGCATCCTGGGTTCGGCCGTAAATCACTTTTTCAACAACGAAATCGGCAACTTGCTCGTCTTTCCACTGCGTGACCAGCTCAATAGCCCCGGCGAACTGCTCTGGCCCAAACACGCTTTCTGGCAAAGCTGGAACAGCCAGCCCTCGGCGGGGCAACTTCCGGTCATCGCGTTTTATCTGACGCTTTTCGGTCTTGGCCTGGCCACCGCATGGCACAAAAACGGCCTGCTCGGGCTGCTGCCGCTCGGACTCAGCCTGATCTACAACGCCTGGACAGCGCTCTTCCTCAGTTCCGGTGACCGTTTCCTCGTCCCGCTGGATTGGGCCGCGTATTTATATCTTTTCCTCGGATTGCTGACTCTCGTCAGCCTGATCTTAAGGGACAATGTCGCAGCCTGGATTTTTGCCCGTTTCAACGGCGAGACAGGCAGCGGGGAGTCTGTTCCCGTTTCATGGCACGGAATTTTTCTCACCGGCACCGTCATCCTGTTGCTCGGAGCCTCCATCCCGCTGACAGAATCCGCCTTTCCCCAAAAATACGCCCTGCTAAGCGCGCCGAAGGTACCCGTTTCCGGGACGGGTATCGCCACATCGACAGACATCAGCTTGCATGGACGCGCCATCTATCCGCGCTGGTATGACGCGGGCGAAGGCGAGCCGGGCACGGCCAAACTGGGCTACGGCAAAGCGGACGAAGCACGGCTGGTGTTTTTCCTGGTCGGTGAGCGCAACACGTTGGTCATCTTCCCATTAAGCTCCGCGCCAAAGTTTTTCCCAAACACCTCCGACGTGACGATCACCGGCACGCAGGCGGATGGCTATGTCCAGGCGCACAGCGCGAACGTGTCAAAAGATGGGAAATCTTTCAGCTATAACGGCGAAGGGCAATAAGCATGGGGCCTAAATGGCTGAAAACCGGTTTGGCTAATGCCATCCCTGCGCTCTTGCTACTGACCAGCGGTGCAGTTTTATTTTCATCCAGCGGCAGAGATGACGCGCATATCACTTATTGGGCGGCCTACGCCATTTCTCATTTCGGCAAAATCGTCAATTACTCGGGGGAATTCGTCGAACAGAGTTCGAGCCTGCTGCAAGTGCTGTTCTTGGCTACAATAAACCGGCTAACCGGCTTTAATATCGTCACACTCGGAAAACTTTCGTCCATCATCTTTGGCAGCGCCATTTTACCGCTGACCTATTTTCTGACGCGCGAGACAAAAAACGCCAGGATTGGGATTTATGCCACTCTGATCATTTGCCTGTCCACACCGCTGGTTTATTGGTCTTTCAGCGGTATGGAATCAACGCTGACAGCGCTGATCCTGCTATTGACGATTTTCTTTCTTGGGAAGATTCTGTCTCAAAAAAGATCTGTCGGAAACCTGATCTGGGCCTTTTTTTGGATTTTCCTGCTCGAAATCTCCCGCCCTGAAATGCCCGTACTGGTTATTAGCGCGCTTTCCAGCCTTTCAATTTTCCTTTTGTCTTTTCGATCGCGCAGAGAGAAGTTCAGCATTGCCGGAACCGCCGCTCTATTGACGGTCATCGCCGCGGCAGGTTTTGGCCTACTCGCCGGATTTCGTTGGTGGTATTTCCACTCCTTTTTCCCGCAACCTGTCATCGCCAAATCAAGCCACATTCAACTGGAAACCATCCGTCAGGGAATCAATTATTTTACAAATTTCCTTTCCAACCCGGGGAATTTCATCCTGGCAGTTCTGGCCGCCGTTGGAATGGGCTTGACCATTTTCGGTTTTTTCCGCCGCGATATTCTGAACATTACGCTGTTGCTGGCCGGGGTGATTCTGGCTGGTTATACGGCGTTCATCATCGTTTCTGGTGGCGATTGGATGGAGGGCGGGCGTTTTTTTGTCCCAATCATTCCGCTGGCCGGGATTTTTGCCGCGATGACACTTGAACGCTTTCTGAAAGAAAAAAGGCTCGCGCTTTTGGCGATTGGCGCCGTCATGCTGATTCAATTTATTGGTCTGATCCAGTTCTCTCACACATTTTCCACCGGCGTCAGCCTTGGAACCAAAACCGATTTAAATGTCAATAACCTTGATAAATTCTCCACTTTTGAGCTACACAACCAGGTCAACCTGCGCGATATTCCGCTTTACACTTTTCTGGACAAGACAACACAGGCGATTATTGCCGCCAAAAAAGACAAAGTGATTTTATTGAGCGGACAAATGGGTTTTGTCCCTTATCATCTTGCGCAAAAATATTTCGGTCAGATCATGATTATTGACAGGCGTGGTTTGGCCGACCGACGAGTAACAGATTGTGAGCTCACCACGAACATTCCCAGGTCCGCGACAGGCATTAAATTCACCTATGCCTTTTTCTTTGACCATCTGTCAGACTTCGAATCCTGCCAGATTCCCGCGCCGGACATTATTTTCGATATCGGTTCGTTGAAAGCGGCTGAATTATCAAATGATTATGTCATTGCCTACCAACAACAAGGCCAGGTCAATTTTCAGACACTGTGGCAACAGGCTCCGCTCGATGCAAGCGCCTTTATCATCGTCAGGCGGGAGTATATGAAAACCCTGGGCTTATCCGGCACCGTAAGCTATGATTTCAATCAAGGTACCCGGTAGAAGCAAGTCGTTTTCCATCTGACGCCCGAAGCTGGATTAAAACCAACCAGCCGCCGAGAAGTTTTCGGCGGCTGGTCAAGTTTCAAGTCAAGATTTTAGAAAAACACCGATACAACGGTAAAGATTGAGGCGATCACAATCAGCACCGAGCAAACAATGGAAAACCATTTCTGGAAAGGGTTATTGGCAAATTCGCCCATCAGCGTCCGATCACTGGTCAGCTTAATAAGGAAGTAGAACACGAGCGGCAAAGCCACGGCGTTGATAATCTGCGTGACAAGGGCTACCTGAAAGAGCGACACATTTGAAAAGATGACGAACGTGGTCGCAACCACCAACTGAACCATATACAGGATGTAGAAGGTTTTGCTTTTCTTGAAGGAATCGTCCAGGCCGCCGGAAACACCAAAAAACTCGGCAAAAGCATAAGCGGTGGAGAGTGAGACCACAACCAGCCCCATAAAGCCCGCGTTCAAGATGCCAAGCGCAAAGAGTTTTCCAGCCAATTCACCGGCAAAAGGCTTGATGGCCAGCGCAGCCTGTTCCCCGGAAGTCAGCACCACGCCATTGACAAACAAAGTTCCAGCGGTTGCCACGATCATGAAAAACGAGAAAAAATCCGTCAGGAATGCGCCCCAATAAGTTTCCAACTGGGATAGCCCGACCTTGCCTTTTTCAATTTTCTTGTCAAAGGCAAAACTGCTGACAAAAAATTGGCCCCAGGGCGTGATGGTTGTCCCAAGTACGCCCATGCCAATGATCAAGTAATCGCGCAGATAGGACTGCGTAAAATTCACTCCGTGTGGATAAAGCAAGTTGCTGGTAGCCAGCCCCCAATCCGGTTTGGCTTTGATGGCCGAAAAGATGTAGGCCAAAAAGAACAGGCAGGCCAGCAGCATGATATTTTGGGTCATTTTATAACTGCCGCGCGTGACGATCAAAAAGGAAACCAGCACAATGGCAATAATCGCCGGGATGGGCGAGATGTTAAACATCACACTCGTGGTCTTAACCGCAGAAATTTCAGTCACCAGGGTGCCGATATTTGCAATCAACAAAGCGCCGAACATAAATAATGCCGCGCGAACCCCATATCGCTCACGGATCAGGTCCGCCAGGCCGCGGCGAGTGATAATCGTCAGACGCATGCCCATTTCCTGCGTAATTGCCAGCAGGAGCGTGATGATAGGCAGCAGGAACAGGATGGGGTAGCCGAGCTTCGCCCCGGCGATGGAGTAAGTCGCCACGCCACCGGCATCGTTATCCGCCATGGCGGTGATCGTCGCCGGGCCAAACACGGAAAGGAAAAGCAATACTTTTTTCCACAAACCGGAAAAAAAGCCCCGGTTGTTATTGATAAAGAGTTCATTCTTCATTTTAGGCCTGCTTTCAAGTTAGCGATAGAAACGCGGCAGGCGCTTCTTCCAGGCCGTCGGGATGATTTTATCGAGCGCATCATCCGCGGTGACGATGCCATGGATGATGTTTTCCTCATCCACCACCGGAACCGCCAGCAAATCATACTTGGTAATGATCTGTGCCACTTCATCCTGCTCATCCAGCGTATTGACCGTTTTGACGCGATCGTCCATGAATTCGCTGACCAAGGTCGCAGGTTCAGCAAATATAAGGTCGGTCAGCGAAAAAACGCCCAGCAAGTGGCTATCGATATCGGTCACGTAGACATAAATTAACGTGTCAATATCTGAGGCGGTTTCGCGCAAAAGCCGAATGGCTTGCTCGGCGGTCACATCCGGTGGGACAACCGCATAGTCGGTGGTCATGATGCCACCCGCGGAATCTTCGGGGAAGGTCAGCAAATGGCGCACGTCATCGGCTTCTTCTTTTTCCATTAAGGAGACCAGGCGCCGGCTGCGCTCAACCGGGAGTTCAGCGAGCAAGTCAGCCGCTTCATCTGGTTCCATTTCTTCCAGCACATCCGCCGCGCGCTCGTCATCCATATCTTCGATCAGGCTGACCTGAAAGTCCGTTTCGACCTGCTCAAGGGCGTCAGCCACCTGCTCGACGTTCATCGAGTCGAGGAATTGACCGGATTCCAATTTGTTCAGGTCGCTCAAAATTTCAGCCAAATCTGCCGGATGCAAATCAGCCAAACTCTCCGCCGGAACGCGTAAACGCATGAACTGGTCATGATGCAACAATTCCACGTTATCCCATGAAATGAAGTTTTTCGGCATACGCAGGCGCAAACCAGTGGCAATCGCGTTGGTCATGCGCTCCAATCCCACCCGGCGCAGAATCCCCATCATGCCCACTTCCACATTGCTGACATACAACGTCCCGTTGATGCGCACCAGTTCCAAATCGTTCACGCGCACCACGCGGGCGCCATCCGTATCGATGATTTGTTTGTCAAGGACATCACGTGAAAGATAAATATCAGCATCGGTCATCCCGTAGGATGGCAAATCTTCCACGTGGCACTTCAGCGGAATAGCCGGAGCAAAAAGCGACATGACCGTGGAGTACGGAATAATCTGCTTCTCGCCGCGACGATCAATCACCAGCGCATCCACCACCGGGTGCGGGAATTCCGCCAATTCGCGCGCAATCACATCGTCCAATTTTCCAACATAGTTGCCGTCCAAATCAGTGATGGTGCGGCCCAGGATTTCACTCAAAAAAGCCATAACTACCTCCGTTAGGCATTGAAAAGATCCAATTAAACGGGAGCCAAGGCTCTCAGGTGAATTGGTCAATCCAATGCAGTTCTTGTAGATCACTTCGAAGGCAACAAAAACCGCCCTCGCTTGTGGCAAGGACGGCATTTCTCAAGTTTGCACTCACTTTCCCCGAATGGTTGAAAGAACGTGAGAATCTACGCTCCACGAAACCGAAGGAAAGTGCGTGCCTGAGCAAACTTCATGCCGTATTGCCAGTGCAACAGTAGACCTTGTCTAGAACTATCAGCGTCCACGCACAAACCTCCTTCTCATCCGCGCTTTAAATTTGGCAAAACCAGGCGCGGCGGCAAAAAGAAACCTCCCGTCCCTAGGACAGGAGGTAGATCAAATGCGCGCCAAAACGAGCCTATCCACCTCCTGGTTTAGCTTTGGCACTGCGCGTCGTAGGGAAATATGCTTCCCAGCCACTTTGAGTAAAGCCTTAATCCGGCCTTACCTGGTATACCCTTTGGCGTCTTTCGACGTTTCAGGACAATGGCCTGTGTACCTTGCAGCCGCCTGGCCTAACGAGGGTTCAATTTACTCGGTTACTATACTCCCATGTTAAAGAAACGTCAAGAATATTAAAGAATGTGACAGGCCTTGTATTGAGTTTGCAAGGCAATTATTTTTGGAAAATCCGCCCCTTGCGCTTTGATCGAACACCCGGTATCGTTGTCCAATCCACCCGCAGCCAGGAGCACGTTTAATGAAAATTTTCTACTCTGATGCTCATCTCCAGCACAACCCGCCGTTTGAAATATTCGACGGCGGAGAAAAAATCCCCAATTTCGAAGTCCCAGAACGCGCCGAACGAATTCTCAGCGCCTTAAAAGCCACCAGTTGGGCAGAAATCCTGACACCCGAAGATTTTGGGCTCGAACCGATTCTCGCCATCCACGATGCCAATTACATTGACTTTTTGCGCCACGCGTATGATGAATGGCTGCTTTCCGCCACTGATGCCGATTACGAAAAAACCGCTCTGCTCCCGGCTACTTTTCCACCAGCGGGCTGGCGCAGACACGTCCCAAAATCGCTGCTGGGCAGAGCTGGCTATTACATGATGGATCTTTCGGCTCCGATCGTTGCCGGGACTTACCCCGCGGCGCTGGCCTCGGCCAACTGCGCCTTGAGCGGAGCGAAAACCCTGTCCACAAACCCAACTGCAACCGCCGCATTTGCTTTGTGCCGTCCGCCCGGTCATCATGCCGGGAAAGCCAACTGCGGCGGATATTGCTATATCAACAACGCCGCCGTCGCCGCCAACTGGCTGGCGAAACTGGGGAAAACCGCCCTGCTCGATATCGACTTCCACGCCGGGAACGGCACGCAGGATATTTTCTACCAGCGCGCTGACGTGTTGACCATCTCCATTCACGGTGATCCTGATTTCGAGTATCCCTACTTTTGCGGCTATACCGATGAAACCGGCGCAGGCGCGGGACAGGGCTTCCACCGCAATTTTCCGCTGGCTGCCGGAGCGGATGACGTTATCTATAACGCGGCGCTCAGCGAGGCGTTAGGGTTGATAAGAACTTTCGGGGCGCGCTATCTGGTCGTTTCCGCCGGAATGGATCTGTTTGACGGCGATCCGCTCGGGAAATTCAAAGTCAGCCGGGCTGGAATCGCTCGTATCGGCCACGAAATCGCGGCTTTGAAACTCCAAACCCTGATTGTCATGGAAGGCGGGTACAATAACGCCGCTTTGGGAAAAAACATGGTGACTTTTTTGGAGAATTTCGCATGAACAAGATGAAATTTCGTATCCTGGCAGGGATTTTTATTCCGATTGTGGCTTTGCTTGCGCTGGGATTGCTTTTTGCCAGCCCGGCTCCCGCGCGCTCGTATTACACCAATCCGCGCCCGGCGACGATGGTCATCGCTCATCAGGGCGGAGACGGCCTATGGCCGGGCGATACGTTGTACGCCTTCGAAAAAGCGGTTGAACTTGGCGCTGACGTGCTCGAAATGGACGCGCACATCACCAAAGACGGCCAGATTGTGTTGATGCATGACGAGAAAGTGGACCGGACCACCGACGGCAGCGGCCTGATTGAAGATTTGACGCTGGCAGAGCTCCAAAAGCTGGATGCGGCCTACAAATGGACCAATGACGACGGGAAAACCTTCCCGTACCGCGGACAGGGCATCCGGGTGCCGACGCTGGAGGAGCTTTTCCAGAAATTCCCCGAGATGCGCTATACCATCGAGATCAAAAAGACTCAAAATCCCATCCAAAAACCGTTCTGCGCGCTGATCCGCAAATACAAGATACAGGAAAAGGTGCTAGTGGCTTCCTTCCGTGACGATGCGCTGGCAGCTTTCCGCAGCGAATGCCCGGAAGTGGCGACTTCTGGAGCAAGCAACGAAGTGACCGGTTTTGTTTTGTTGAGCAAGGTCTTTTTAAGCGGACTGATCTCGCCGCAATTCCAGTCGCTGCAAGTGCCGTGGGAACCATCCGAATCCAAGGGCATTCAGGTGATGACGGAACGCTTCGTGCGCGCGGCGCACGCCCAAAACATCGCTATCGAACCCTGGACGGTTGATGATCCCGAGCTGATGAAGGAATATATCGCCTGGGGTGTGGACGGAATTATCACCAACCGGCCAGATTTGATGCTCGAAGTTTTGGGAAAGAAATAAAAAAAGCCGGGCGCGATGGCCCGGCTTTTTCATTAATCTATCCAAACAGTGCGATCTGCGAAAGATGGCCTTTCGGGAACCGGTGAGGGACTCTCAATATAACCGATGTACAGAAAACCAATCAGGTGCTGATCGGGGGCAAAACCCAGGAATTTTTTGATCTCAGGATCTCGGGCAGTATCACCTGTCCGCCAGACGGCGCCCAAATCGAGCGCGGTCGCCGCCAGCAGGATGTTCTGACAGGCCGCGGCAGCCGCTGAAATATTCTCAACCTCGTCCATTTTCGGCTCGGTTGGCTTGTCAACGGCGACGGCGATCACAAGCGGCGCACGCAGAGGCTTTTGGCGCTCTTTTTCAAACGCTTCAGCCGCGATATCCGGGAATTTGGCTTTGAACGAGGCCGCCATCGCGTTACCCAGACCTTCGCGGCCTTTTCCTGTCAGCACCACAAAACGCCAGGGGCGAATTTTGAAGTGGTTCGGCGCCTGAGCAGCGGCAGATAAAAGCTTTTCGATCAGCTCGCGCGGCAACGGGTCAGGTTTTACCTTTCCGATTGAGTGGCGTTCATAAATAGCGGTAAAAATATCCACAAGATGCCTCCATTTTTTTTATGAGAATAAAGCCAAAATGAACCCGCGTCAACCTGGCGCGAGAAAAGTCTACCAGAAAACTTATAATGTTTAAAGCGCGGATAAATTGTAAAATAACGGTATGAAAAAACCTATCCTGATTTTCCTGATTCTGAATATGATGGCGCTGGCCTGCAGTTTACCGTTTCTGAGCACCCCACAAGCAGCGCCCAGCGCAACCGCGCCAGCCTTATCGACAATTGCTCCGAGTGAAACCGTATTGCCGACGAAAACCCCCACCAAAACGGCTGTCCCCAGCCAGACGGCGACCATCACGCTCACCCCAACCGTGACCGAAACACCCGGGCCGAGCGCCACCCCAACCTTTGCCTTCCCTGCGGTGACAGTCAATAAACAGGCGCACTGCCGCTATGGGCCGCATATCGCCTACCTGCACGCCGCTGACCTGTACGCAGGCGAGACCGGCACTGTGCGCGGACGTTTCCAACTGAGCAAATGGCTTTTCGTCAAGTTTGATAAGCTGAATTATTTTTGCTGGGTGGCTTCCTCCGTGGTTGACGTGGTGGGAGACATTACCACCGTCAAGTTTACGGAAGTGTATTTGCCAATTCCCGGCGTAAACTTGTATTATCCGCCCAGGAATGTCAATGCCGTTCGCGATGAGAATAAAGTCCACATCACCTGGGAAGTTGTCCCAATGACCGATGACGATGACCGGGGCTACTTCCTGGATATTTTTGTCTGCCAGGACGGCGCCTATTTATGGTATCCGGTTGCGCTGGATAATCGCGACAAGAACTCCTACACCATCCGCGATGAAGCCGGTTGCCCGGCGGCCTCTGGCGGGAAAATCTACACCGTGGAAAAGCACGGCTACACCCAGCCGACCAACATCAACTGGCCAGCGCCCTAAACATGGATAGAAAAAGGTGACTGTCACTCAGAAAGTGGCAGTCACCTTTTTTACTTGTCTACTTGTCTACTTTTTACTTATCTTCTGCAATGCTCTTGCCGCTGTATTTCAGCGCTACATGCCCGGCAGCCAGGCGCGCGATCGGAACGCGGAAGGGCGAGCAGGAGACGTAGTTGTTTCCGATCAGGTGGCACCACTCGATTGACTCGGGGTCGCCGCCGTGTTCGCCGCAGATGCCCACTTCCAGTTCCGGGCGGGTCTTGCGGCCGTCATCGATGGCCATCTTCATCAACTTGCCAACGCCTTCACGATCCAGTGTCTGGAAGGGGTTCTTGGGCAGGATGCCCTGTTCCACGTAGGTGATCAGGAAGTTGCGCTCGGCGTCATCGCGCGAGTAACCGAAGGTCATCTGGGTCAGGTCGTTGGTGCCGAAGGAGAAGAACTCGGCCAACTTGGCGATCTCGCCAGCGGTGACTGCGGCGCGCGGGATTTCGATCATGGTACCGAACTTGTAATCGAGGCGGGCAACCTTCTTTTCGGCCAGCACAGTGGCGGCGATGCGCACCAGGCGCGGCTGGATCCACTCGAGTTCCTTGACGGTGCCGGTCAGCGGGATCATGACTTCGGGCTTGACGACGATACCGCGCAGAGCGCAGTCGGCGGCGGCTTCAAAGATGGCGCGAACCTGCATTTCAACGATTTCGGGCATGGCGATGGAGAGACGCACACCGCGCAGACCCATCATCGGGTTGGATTCGTGCAGACCCTTGATGGCGTTCAGCAGGTGTTCCTTCTCAGCCAATCCGGCAGTCTCACCCTTGACGCGCATGGTGATGACCTCTTCGAGCAATTTTTCTTCGTCGGGCATGAATTCATGCAGCGGCGGGTCGATCAAACGAATAATAACCGGCAGACCATCCATGGCTTCGAACAAACCATCGAAGTCCTTGCGCTGGCTGGGCAGCAGCAGGTCGAGCTGCTTGGTGCGTTCTGCGCTGCTATCGGCCAAAATCATCTTCTGGACGATGGGCAGGCGTTCCGGTTCAAAGAACATGTGCTCGGTGCGGCACAGGCCAATACCCTTGGCGCCGTAAGAGCGGGCGCGCTGAGCATCCTTCGGATAATCCGCATTCGCCCAAACCTGCAGGCGGGCGACATCATCAGCCCAGGAGAGCAGGGTCAGCAGGTCAGTCTGTTCTTCGATGGAAGCGGCCACGGTCGGAATCTTACCGAGGAAAACTTCGCCATTGGTGCCGTCGACGGAAATCCATTCGCCTTCCTTGATGACCTGTTCGCCGACAACCATGACACGCTTTTCAAGATCGATTTTGATCATGGAAGCGCCGACGACGCAGGGGATACCGAACTGGCGGGCAACCACGGCGGCGTGGGAAGTGGCACCACCTTCGCTGGTGAGCACGCCCTTGGAAGCGATCATGCCATGCACATCATCCGGCTTGGTGAACGGGCGCACCATGATGGTGTCCTGTTTGTGTTCCTTGGCCATCTTTTCGGCCATATCGGCATCGAAATAAGCCTGGCCTACGGCAGCTCCGGGGGAGGCGTTCACGCCCTTGGCAATGACAATGGTGGATTTTTTAATCTTTTCATCAAATTGCGGGTGGAGCAGGGTGTCCACGTTTTCAGTGGTCACGCGCTGAATGGCTTCTTCGCGGCTGATCAGGCCTTCATTGGCCATATCAACGGCGATCTTGATCGCGGATTTCGCTGTGCGCTTGGCGTTGCGGGTCTGGAGCATCCACAGTTTGCCGCGTTCGATGGTGAACTCGACGTCCTGAACATCCTTGTAATGCTTTTCCAGCTTGGAGGTGATGCTCATGAATTCGTTGTAAGCTTCGGGCATCTGCTTGACAAGGTGCTCAATCGGGTCAGCGTTGCGGATACCAGCCACCACGTCTTCACCCTGGGCATTGATCAGGTACTCGCCCATCATCTTCTTGTCGCCGGTAGAGGGGTTGCGAGTAAAGGCAACGCCGGTAGCAGAGTCATCGCCCATGTTACCGAACACCATCGTCACGATATTGACGGCAGTTCCGAGATCTTCAGAAATATGGGTGGCGTGGCGATAATCAACCGCTTTTTTACCCATCCAAGATTCGAACACGGCCTTGGTTGCCAGCTCCATCTGTTGGTAGACATCCTGCGGAAAGTCAAAACCAATGTGTTTTTTGAAAGCTTCCTTGAAAGTTCCGACCAGTTCTTTCCAGTTCTCGCCGGTCATCTCGGTGTCGAGTTTGTAACCTTTTTTGGCTTTCAATTCAGCCATCGGATGTTCAAAAATCTCATCGTCCAGGTTGAAAACTGTCGTGCCGAACATTTCAATCAAGCGGCGGTACGAATCCCACACAAAGCGGGGATTATCAGTCAGTTTGATCATCCCATCCACAACGCTATCATTCAAACCGATGTTGAGAATGGTATTCATCATACCTGGCATGGAGAACTTAGCGCCTGAACGGCAGGAAACCAACAGTGGATTCGACGGATCGCCGAACTTCTTGCCGGTCTGCTTCTCGACAACCTTGAGGGCTGAAAGCATCTGCTCAGACTGACCTTCGGGGAACTTGCCGGACTTGCGGAATTCGTTGCACGCCTCGGTAGTAACGGTAAAGCCGGGCGGCACGGGAACACCCGCACGCGTCATGTCAGCAAGACCAGCACCTTTACCGCCGAGCAGGGAACGAACTCCTTCCCAAGATCCAGCGTATTTCTCAACTTCTGATACTTCTTCGAAAAGATAAACCCATTTTTTTGCCATAACGGCCTCCTAAAGTGAAAGATATACCCCACACGACCACAAATTGCGCTCAATTACTCAGCGAAAAGCCGCAATTTGCAATCAGGGACATTGTATGATTGCGATAGACGCATAACAGGTAAAGTTTACCACAAAGGGTTTTCGATCCGAAGTAATTTTGGGCAACGCAAACACATTACATTTTTACATTGCAGGACCCCTTACTATAAGAATAACTTATATATATAATTCTGTTAATGATGTGCAAAGTTAAACCTAACATTAATCTGGCATAATCATACCGAAAGGAAACATTATGGCTTTCAAAGTACTCACGATTGATGATGATTCGTCAATGACAGAATTATTGGACGTTTTATTGCGTAATTACGGCATGGAAGTGATTTCTTGTGACAGTGGCACGAAAGGTATCGAACTTGCCAGAACTGAACACCCGGATATTATCATTTTGGATTTGATGTGGCCTGATAAAGACGGTTGGGAAGTCTGCAAGATTCTCCGCGCTCTGACTAATGTTCCCATCGCCATTTTATCGGCACTTGATAACACTGAAACCATTTCCACCGCCCTAGATGCCGGCGCGGATGATTATATTGTCAAGCCCATATCGAGCAGCATCCTGATGGCACATATCAAGACCCTGACGCACAGGCACATGGTCGAAAACGATACGTCCGCCATGATGCGACAACCCAGCAAGATCAGACATAAACGGATGCACTAAGAATCCAGCAAAAACCTTTGCAGGCCCAACTGCCCAGAGTACAATAGCTAAAAATTCTAGGAGCCCGGCCATGCAAACATGCTCACGCTGCAACTCTTTTTCGCCCGATACTGCCGAAATTTGCGCAAACTGCAAATCAAACTTGCGTGAATTATCCACCAGCGCGGTGGCGCTTAAAAATTTCCGCGTCAACCCGCGCGTAACTGCTATTAGAGTTAATGTCGCGAATGATGCCTGTCCGCTATGCTATGAATCGCGCGGAACCTTTCCCAAGGATGAAACTCCGACTCTGCCGCACGAGGGATGTTCCCACAATCACGGCTGTCGCTGCACCTACGAACCGATTCTGAGCGAAGTTTACCCGTAGGCCCTTATACCGATAAATTCCTGCCCGCCGATTGGCGGGCAGGTTTGATTCCAGCTGATGAATTTCTGCAAAGCATGTGCCGTTGCGGCGGGAGCTTCCAGCTGTGGTGAATGCCCCACGCCGGGAAGTTCCGTCAAAGTGGCATGCGGAGATAATTCCTTGATTTCACGCGCACGCTCCGACGAAACCAGCGTATCCGCCAATCCATGAACCAAGACAAGTGGAAAGTGAAAAGTGGGAATTAGCGGGAGCGAATCCGGGCGTTCAGCAATTGCTTTGAGCGCGCCGATAATCCCCTCTGGGCGTTGACTCTGGATGAGTTCCCTGAAAAACGGTGCGTGACCCGGGTTGGCAGACAGTTTTTCAGCCATTTCCATGACTGCGGAGAAACCCTGCAAGGCGACTTGCTCCGCCGTGGCGTAGCGCCCGCTTTTCCGCTCGGGCGCATCTGGGGCCGCTTGTGAACCGATCAACCCGAGCCCCAGCACTCGTTGTGGAAACGCGCGGGCAAATGACAGGGCCACGTAGCCGCCCATCGAATGCCCGGCAATGTACGTTTTCTGAATTCCAAGCGCATCCAACAAGCTGGCCAGGTCAGCCGCCATCTGTTCAACGCCATAGGTTCCATCAGGCACATCTGATTGACCAAATCCATGCAAATCGGGCAGAATCAGGTCAAAAGTATCTTTCAAATGCGGCAAGAGCGGTTCCCAACTGCGCTGGTCGAGCGGAAAGCCATGCACCAGAATAAGCGGCGCACCTATCCCCAAGCGTTCGTAGGCCAGAAAGTTGCCATTTATTTTCAGTTTTTCCATCGAGTCCTATTTTTCTCGTGCCTTGACCAGCCAGCCGCGCGCAAATGCCAGGGCTTCTTCACGCGTGGACAATTTCCCGGCGGCCTGGGTTTCGCGGATGGCTTCGAGGAGTCTTCCGATTTCTGGGCCGGGTTTCTGCTTGAGTTCATTGATCAAATCGTCACCGTTGACAAGCGCTATAGGGTGAATAATTTCGTCCGCTTTTTCGTACCAGGCTTCCAGCAAGCTGCGACAAACGTCGAGCGTGGCGACCCATTTATCCTGAGTCAAGGCATGGTCGTAGGTGGCGCGCGTATCCGCCAGGGCCAGCAAAATCAAGTCAATCCCTGATTCCCCACAATCGCGGAAAAAGCGATACATGGCCTTACGACTGATCTCCAGTCCGGCTTCCTTGCGGCTGGAATGGGCATGTACGCGCATATGCTGGCGAATAATGAGTTTCAGGCGATTAAGCTCGTCATTGCTCAGGTGCAGCGCCATCCCGCGTTTGAGGGCGGTTTCTGCACCCTGTTCATCATGCCCCAAAAAGCGGATTCTGCCGCTTTCTTCTTCAATCGACCGGGTTTGGGGTTTGTTGACATCGTGATAGAGCGCCGCTAAAAACAATACAGCGCGCGCCGAACGATCAGTATTCAAGGCCGAAGCGAGATGCTCGCCGATTTGCTGACGATAACGCCCCAGCCGCAGAACGAGCAAACCGTTCATCAAATCGGAATTGGCCTTATCTTCATCGTATGCAGGCGCTAAAACGCTTAGAATGCCTTCCAGGTGGCGCAGAACAGCCAGTGTATGCGTCCAGACCTCATGCACATGCGGCGCAGACTGTTCCACACCTTTTAGAGCTGTCAGCTCGGGCAGGAAGTAAGGAAAAGCGCCCAGCAACTCCAAAGCGCGGATGGAGGCGTCGGGTTTTGGGCCCGCCAGGATTTTGAATAACTCGTCTCGCTGTCGTTCCGGGGAAACATTTGCCAGCAGCGGCACAGCCGCTTTCATCAGTTTGCGGGTTTCGGGATCAATCGAGAAATCGAGCGCCGCTGCCTGTCGCACCGCCCGCAAAATGCGGATGGGGTCATCGCGCAATGATGTCGCGGAACAGGCGCGAATGCGTTTCTCGCGGATGTCTTTCACGCCGCCCAAAGGATCAATAATTGCGCCGGTGTGGAGGTCCATCGCGACGGCGTTGATGGTGAAATCACGTCCACATAAGTCGGCTTCCAGAGATTCGCCGCGATAACCGGCAAAATCGAGCATGTCACGCGAGCCATCGGGGTGGATGACAACGACTCGGGCAGTATCAAAGCTCGCATCCAACGGAAAAAAGGCCGCGGGCAGCGTATCCGCCACTTTTTTGGCCAACTTCAAACCCTGGGATGTGGCAAAATCCAGGTCGTGAGTCACTCGTCCAAGCACGGCATCCCGTACTGCGCCACCCACCAGGTAAACGGAAACATCTTCCGGCAGCAAGACGCGCACTGAATCTAATAAGGGGGAACTGACAGGCATGGCAGACATAAAACGGATTTCCGGTTGTTCTTTACGGCGCGCAAGGTGCGCGGCTTGAAAAGCTTGCTCACGAGTTTCGCCTTGGGCGACGATTTTCCCACGCACGAGAGCCACCCAGCGCCCGGCATAAGCTGATGCTTCAGGGTTTTGGTGTTCGGCCATGGCGTTTACCCGGCTGGTTTATATTTACTCAAGTCGGCAGTGGCAATAAATGGCAGGTGACGATAATGCTCGTCGATATCGATGCCATAACCAAAAACATATTTATCGGGCACATCGAACCCGACGTAATCAGCATTCGCCGGCACTTCGCGGCGCATTTTCTTATCGAGCAGAACGCACACTTTGACGCTTTTGGGGTCGCGTGTTTTTAGCATCATCAAGACATGAGCCAGCGTCCGACCGCTATCGACAATATCTTCAACCAGCAAAACATTGCGGCCTTCGATATTCGTCATCAAGTCCAGGTTGACGCGCACATTCCCGCTCGAAGCATAATTCCCTTTGCCGTAGGAAGAGAGCGACATGCAGTCCATTTCATGGGAGATTGTGATCCAACGCGTCAGGTCGGCCGTAAATATCAGCCCGCCGCGCAGCAGGCAAACCACCAACAAATCCTGCCCGGCATAATCGCGGCTGATTTGTTCGCCCAGTTCACGCACTCGCTTTTCAATCGAAGCCGCATCGACGAAAACTTCATCGATAAATTCGCGATAGTCTTGCATCAGGCTCTCTCCATTTCGGCGGGTGGACAAATCCTACCCGACACCTTGGTACCGATTAAGGTCAACCACGCCTACGAACGGCAGGTTGCGGTAATATTCATCCAGGTCGAGGCCATAGCCAAAAACGAACTTATTCGCAATGGCAAAGCCTTTGTAATCGATGGGGACAGCCACCTCGCGGCGTGATTCTTTATCCAGCAACACGCACACTTTCAGTGTTTTCGGCTTGCGCATGCGCAGCATTTCCAGCACACGCGAAATCGTGTGACCGCTATCGACAATATCTTCCACCAGCAGAACGTTCTTGCCTTCAATATTGGTTTGTAAATCCATCGTCACGCGAATATTTCCCGTCGATTCACGCGCACCGGCGCCATACGACGAAACTGCCATGCAGTCGATCGCATTCGGCACAGTGAGTTGTCGCATTAAATCCACCATGAAGGGCAAAGCACCGCGCAAAATGCAAATGAGTAATATGCGCTCCCCCTGATAATCGCGATTGATTTCAGCTGCCAGTTCTATTACTCTCTTTTGGAGTGTTTTCTCGTCGATGAGAACCTCAGCCAAGAAGTTTTGATAATCCTGCATTCCTGCTCCTTTTGTGCCACCTGGCTCGAAAATGATGCGAAATTGTCCATTGCCGTGGTTTTTTCCTGGCAAAGCCCCAGATGACTATACCATTATAACGAGGATTGCACCCGCCTTAGCGAGGCACCTCGTGATGTTTACGACAGCGTGCTTCGTACATTTCAGAAGCGCCGACAATCACGACCGGATCGTCATAGCGCGCCGCTTTGCCATTGACCAAACGCTGGGTGCGGGAAGCCGGCTCACCACACACCATGCAAATCGCCTGGAATTTGTCAACATGTTCAGCCTCGGCCATCAGCGTCGGCATGGGGCCAAAAGGTTCGCCGCGAAAATCCTGATCCAATCCCGCCACCAACACGCGGATGCCATGATCCGCCAATTGGCGGGTCGCTTCGACGATCCCATCATCAAAAAATTGGGCCTCATCCACGCCGACGACGGTGGTATCCGCGTCCAACTTGGCAAAAATATCAGCCGCCTTCTCCACCGGGATGGCGTCAAAATCAGCTCCGGCGTGTGAAGTGACCTTTTCGACAGCATAACGCACATCGATGGACGGCTTGAAGACCTGCACCTTTTGACGGGCAATCACCGCCCGCCGCATCCGGCGAATAAGCTCATCCGTTTTACCACTAAACATCGACCCACAGATTACTTCGACTGACCCATGAACGTGTTTCATATCCGCTCCCGTAATAAAATAATGACAGGCAGATGCGCTTTGCACCTGCCTGTCAAGTTTACCTGATAATTGGGTTTTGTAGATACGACAGCTGTCGTATTCCAAAAAACTAAGCGGCTTCGTTCGTGCCTTCGGGCAATTCATAACCCAACGCGCGAATTTTCTTCTTGCTGTCGATCAGCGCCTTGCGGCCAAAACCATCAATCGCCAGCGCAGCTTCATCACCTTCGCCAAGTTTTGCCATCAGTTGGGCAATCGTCACGATACCGGCCTTCTCAAGAGCACCCGTCACGCGGATGCCAAGATCAAGTTCGGTAACAGGCTTCGGGGGCGCCTTGCGGGCTTCTTCCTTGGCCTTCTGGGTTTCAACATATTCCTGGCGAACCTGGAGCTTCTTGTAGAAGCGGTCTACCTGGCCTTCCACATCGAGAATGCGCGCCTGCTCGCCCGAGAAAAACGGGTGGCACTTCGAGCAAACTTCAACGTGGATGACTTTGCGGGTCGAACCGGTCGTCCATTTGCTGCCGCATGAAGCGCAGACAACCTGGGCGTCCGTGTAATAAGTCGGGTGGATTTTTTCTCTCATGTCAATGAACCTCTGGCCTATTCAGCGACCGCGAAAGCCTCTTGTGGGAGGACATTCACGCGCTTGTGGCCATGCACAACGTCAAAAACAACCACGCCATCAATCGTGGCGAACAGGGTGTCGTCAGTACCGGAGCCCACGTTCAAACCAGGTCTGATGTGCGTTCCACGCTGGCGGATAAGAATGTTGCCCGAAAGCACAGCCTCACCAGCATATTTCTTCACGCCCAAACGCTGGGCATTGCTATCACGTCCGTTGCGGCTGGAACCGCCACCTTTTTTATGAGCCATAGTGACCTCTCTTACTTCTCTTCGATTTTCTCAACAGCAAGACGGGTATAAGACTGGCGGTGACCGGTCTTCTGGCGGATACGCTTCTTGGGCTTGTAGTGGAAGTTGACTGTCTTCTCACCCCGGAAATGTTCCACAACTGTGACTTTTACGGATGTACCAACGACAGTCGGCGCACCCACGGTAACATTGTCACCATCCACCAGCAGGAGCACTTCGTTCAAATCAAGGCTCTTACCTGGTTCGACATGCAGCAAGTCGACTTCGATCATGCCGCCTTCGACGGCTTTATACTGTTTGCCGCCACTTTCCAAAATTACGTATTTCATAAACCCTTTCTCCTGGTCTTCGCTTCACCATAGTCACCGCGTTTCTTTCATGTTGCCGCCGCGCTACGGGGAAGCCGGGAATACGACATGCAAATACCCCTGATTGGGGTATTGGCGAGAGAGCATTATACTCGCCCACTGTTAGGCTGTCAATTGCGATTCACGTATGAAAACGAGAACTTGACGCCCCAGCTTGCGGAAAGTATTATACAACAGGGCGCCGTTGTGTGCTCATTCATTTTCATCGCGCAAGAATCGGGTGGATTTCAAAATGGCAGGCCGTTAGAATAGATTCAAGAAAGGAAAATGACCATGACCACCCACTTAACCGATTACGAACAACAAAACGCTGACTATTTGCTGATCGAACAAGCCATCCGCTTTCTTGAGAGCAATTATCAGCGCCAACCCGAACTCAAAGAAGTGGCTGAAAGCGTCGGGTTGAGCGAGTTTCACTTTCAGCGTGTGTTCACGCGCTGGGCAGGCATCAGCCCGAAACGTTTTTTGCAATTCCTGACCAAAGAAAGCGCCAAGGAATTGCTCAAACGGTCATCCGTTCTCAGCGCCACTTATTCGGTCGGGCTGTCCAGCCCCGGGCGACTGCACGATCTGCTCGTCAGCACTGAAGCGGTCTCACCAGGAGAATATAAATCGCGCGGAGATGGGCTGACCATCCGCTACGGCTTTCATCCCACACCCTTCGGTGAAGCGCTAATTGGGCTGACGGAACGGGGCATTTGCCACCTTTCGTTTGTCCAGGATAATCGCGATTCAGCCTTGAAAAACCTGATGGGTGATTGGGGAAGCGCGCTTCTGTTGGAGGATGAATCCGCCACCGGAGCGCTCATCGCCCCGATTTTTTCTCTCGAACACAACCTGACCCCGCTTTCGGTGTTCATTACCGGTACCAACTTCCAGCTGAAAGTGTGGGAGGCACTGCTGAGCCTTCCGCAGGGAACTGTCACAACCTACGAACAGATCGCCGCGCAAATCGGCAAGCCAGGCGCACTGCGCGCCGTGGGGACGGCTGTTGGCCGCAACCCGATCGCCTATCTGATTCCCTGCCATCGTGTCATTCGCAAAATGGGAGATTTCGGCAATTACCGCTGGGGCATCCCGCGGAAAAAAGCCCTGCTCGGCTGGGAATCAGCCCTGCCCAACACTCCCGCACCAACCATCTGAAAGGATCTTTTTTGAAAACAAAAATCTGGGTCGCGCTGCTGGCCGTCTACCTTGTTTGGGGTTCCACTTATCTGGGCATTCGCTTTGCCATCGAAACCATTCCGCCCTTTTTGCAGGCTGCGATCCGCTTCCTGATTTCCGGCACATTCTTGTTTGCCTGGCGGAGAATGGCTGGCGACCCGGTGCCGACTCGCGGTCAGTGGAGATCGGCAATCATCGTTGGCGGGCTGCTGCTGGTCGGTGGAAACGGCCTGATTTCCCTATCCGAAACCAAAATCCCAAGCGGAGTTGCCGCCCTGCTGGTCGCCACCATCCCGATGTTCATGGTGCTGGTGGAAGCGCTGCGGCCCGGCGGCGTCCGCCCAACGCTGGGACAGGTTGTGGGGTTATTAATCGGCTTCAGCGGCGTGATCGTGTTGATCGGTCCGGCTGAATTTGGCGGAGTGCGGGAGTTCAGCCTGATCAGCGGCGGCATTGCGCTCTTTGCGGCATTTTTGTGGTCACTTGGCTCCATTTACAACCGCAATGCCGACCTGCCAAAGTCAACCCTGCTCTTTACCGGCATGGAAATGTTGATGGGAAGTATCGGCCTGTTTATTGTCAGCGGGCTCAAAGGCGAAATCTCGCAATTCCAGATTGCCGCCGTTTCGACCCGGTCTTTATTGGGTTTGCTATATCTGATTACCTTTGGTTCACTGATCGGGTTTACTTCCTATGCCTGGCTGCTGCGAAATGCCCCCGTTTCGCTGGTTTCAACGTACGCATACGTCAACCCAATCGTGGCGGTGCTGCTTGGCAATTTGTTTGCGCAAGAAAAACTCAGCCCACGCATTCTGCTTGCGGCGCTAATTATTGTCGGATCTGTGGTTCTGGTAAATTTGGCCAAAAAGCCTGGGCCACTTTCCATTGAACCGGAGGAAGTTGTGTAGCAAAAAAAAACGCACAAAAAAACTGCCGAGGGAAATCCCCCGGCAGTTTTTTATTCTCGCTCCTCCCAGAAAGAGAAATGGATTAGCAATCGAAATAGAGTGTGAATTCGTATGGTGTCGGGCGGATGCGGACCGGGTCGAGTTCAACCTGGCGTTTGTATCCGATATAAGCTTCGAGCAGATCGGTCGTAAAGACATCGCCCTTGAGCAGGAATTCGTGATCGGCTTCGAGCGCTTCGAGCACCGCGCCCAAAGAACCGGGCACCTGCTTGATCAGCTTGGCTTCTTCGGCGGGCAGTTCGTACAAATCCTTATCCTGAGGATCACCCGGGTCGATACGATTCTGAACACCATCGAGACCCGCCATCAGGATGGCTGCAAAACACAGGTACGGATTGCTGGAAGCATCCGGGGCGCGGAATTCAACGCGCTTGGCCTTGGTGCTTTTGGTGACCGGAATGCGGCAGATGGCCGAGCGATTGCGCTGGGAATACGCAAGGTTGACAGGTGCTTCAAAGCCGGGAACCAGGCGGCGGAAAGAGTTGGTGGTGGGCGAAGTCAGCGCCAACAAAGCCGGGGCGTGCTTGAGCAAACCGCCGATGTAATACCGGGCCGTGTCGGACAAACCGGCATAACCTGCGGCATCATAAAAGACGTTGGTATCGCCCTTCCACAAAGACTGGTGGACGTGCATACCGGAACCGTTATCCCCAAAGAGCGGCTTGGGCATGAAGGTAACGGTCTTGCCGTTCTTGCGGGCGACATTCTTCGCGATATATTTATAAAGCAGCAGGTTATCTGCCATGCGGGTCAGGGTGGTGAAGCGCATCCCCAATTCGGTCTGACCAGCGGTGGCCACTTCGTGGTGATGGATTTCCATCGGCACACCGGCATCCTGCAGGGTTAGCATGATCTGGCTGCGGACAAGCTGCAGCGTATCCGTGGGGGGCACGGGGAAATAACCTCGCTTGGGGGAAATCTGTCCGCCAAAGTTCTGACGATCGCCGCGGCCGCTGTTCCACCAACCTTCGTCACTGTCGATGTGATAATAGGATTCGTGCGTCCCGCTGGAATAGCGGACGTTATCAAAGATAAAGAATTCGGCCTCAGGCCCTACAAAAACCGTATCAGCGATGCCGGTTTGCTTGAGATAGGCTTCAGCCTTACGCGCCACATAACGCGGATCGCGGCTGTAGGGCTGCAGGGTGATCGGATCAGCCACATCACAGGTAATCACCAGGGTCGGGATATCCGCTACCGGATCGATGAAAGCGGTCTCGGGATCGGGCAGCAGCAGCATGTCCGATTCGTGAATTTCCTGGAAGCCACGAATGGATGAACCATCAAACGGGATGCCTTCGGTGAAAAGTTCCTCATCCAAACGGCGCACCGGGATCGTGAAATGCTGCCAGGTACCGGGCAAATCGGTAAAACGAATATCCACCATTTTGACATCTTTGGCGAATTTGAGAACATCTTGAACAGTTTGAGCCATAAGGTAAACTCCTTTTGGGAACATAAACGGATTTTTGTATTAACAGCGCAGATTATAGATTTGGGGTTGGATGAAGTCTAGTACCCAAACGGGTACTTTCTAGTTTAGAGGTCATAGATCAGATGTCATAGGTTGTAGATCATAGGTGGACAGGGCTTTCGTCTGGGATCATCCCATCTGATTTCCGTTAAGCCTTATAATCGCCGCCATGGATTCTTCCTTTCCTTCCAGCCAATTTCTTGACGGCGAGCTGACCGAATCTGCCGCGCAAGCGCTACTCACTTCGCTCGGTTTCAGTGATTGGCAGGCGGCGCTGCGTCACCTGCAGCACATCGCCACGCGTGACCTTACGGCGCGTCCGGCGCTGGAAGCCATTTTGCCCTACCTGCTCATCACGCTTTCCAACTGCGCCGACCCGGATCAGGCGTTGGTAAACCTAGAACGCTTTATCAGCGGCGAACGGGCCGGGGAGATCATCCAAAAGCTACAGAATTATCCGCGCGCACTCGAGATTCTTGCGACCATCTTCGCTGGCAGCCAGTTCCTGACGGAGATTCTGCTGCGCGATGCCAGTCACCTGGATGTGCTGACCAACCGTGAACTGCTCGCCCGTCAGAAGAGCGCGGAAGAATTTCACCGCGAAGCGGCGCAGGTGCTGGAAAATCCCATCCCGACTGAACAGCTCAACGCGCTGCGCCGCTATCAACGCGGGGAACTGCTACGCATTGGCGCCAGCGACCTGCTCAGCTTATATGACCTGCCCGCCGTCACCAGCCAGCTTTCGAACCTGGCCGATGGCATGGCGCGCACCTGTCTCAGCTACGCCAGCGAGCGCAGCGGCATCAGCCCGAAGGGTTTCGTGGTGCTTGGCATGGGCAAGCTGGGTGGCGGCGAACTCAACTACAGTTCAGATATTGACCTGCTGTTCATCTCCAGCGAAAACGGCGCGCCATATCTGCGCCTCGGTCAGCATTTCATCGACGCGCTCGCCAGTATGACCGCCGAAGGCTTTCTCTATCGCGTGGATATGCGCCTGCGCCCGTGGGGACGTGATGGCACGCTGGTCAGTACCATCAGCGGCTATTTGGGCTATCTGAACAAAAACGCGCGCCTGTGGGAGAAACAAGCCCTGCTCAAGGCGCGTCCCATCGCGGGCGACTTCGCCCTCGGCGAGGACTTTCTGAAACAGGTTGAACCGTTCATTTACGGCGAAAACCCCGAAACCCTGCGCGCCAGTGTGCATGCCATGAAGCAGCGCACCGAGGAAATGCTGCGCGCCAAAGGCCGCGAATGGGGCGAAGTCAAACTCGGCGAAGGCTCCATCCGTGACGTGGAATTTGTGACCCAGTACCTGCAACTCGCACACGGCGCCGCCAACCCCAAACTCCGTAAAAAATCGACCTTGCAGGCGCTCAGGCGGCTGGTCAAATTTCAACACATCACCATCCATGAAGCGCGCGTGCTGACCGACGGCTACATCTTTCAGCGCACCGTCGAACACTTCCTACAGATGATGCACTATCGCCAGACCTACACCCTGCCCTCCGACCCGGCCGCCATTCACCTGCTCGCCCGTCGACTTGGCTTCGAAACCCGCGAACAATTCCTGGAACGCTATCAACAGCACAGCCTGGCCATCCGCGCGGTTTATTCCAAATATATCGGGGGGATTGAAACGACTCAAACGCCCGAGCCGGAATCGCCCGCAACGGCCGAATCCACCCGCCAGCACCTGGCCCACATGGACGCTTCTTACGCCGCAGCCTTTTCCGCCGTTGAAATTGAGCGTCACGCCACCCTGGCCGAACAACTCAACGACGAACAGCTCGTGCACGTCGACGCCATCCCCGGCGATAACGGGCGCTGGCAAGTCAGCGTGATCGCCTATGATTACCTGGGCGAACTCTCGCTGATTTGCGGGCTGATGTTTGTCTACGGCCTGGACATCCAATCTGGGGAGGTTTTTACCTACGAAACGGTGGAAAAACCGGCGGCTGAGTCAGCATCCGCTCCGAGGGGCCGCAGCGGCACCAGAAAATGGATTCCGCCCAAAACGTCCGATCCATCCGAATCCACTCTGAGCCGCCGCAAAATTGTGGATGTTTTCACCGTTCAACCGCTAGGCGCCGACCCGAATTGGGCGAAATACGCTGATGATTTGCACGCGCTGCTGAAAATGCTGCACGACGGGCAGCGACGCCAGGCGCGCAGTGAACTGGCCAAGCGCGTCGGCGCGGTTTTTGCCGAAATGGACAGCGCCGAGAAACCGCTTTATCCGATCGAAATCTCAATTGACAATGACTTATCGAAACGCTACACATCCCTGCACATCGAAACCGCCGACACGGTCGGGTTTTTGTATGAGTTTACCAACGCGCTCTCGCTGACTCATACCTACATTGCACGCATGGTGGTGCAGTCGCGCGGTCAGCGCGTCGATGACCTGCTGTACGTGACCGATGAAGCGGGCAAAAAGATCACTTCGCCCAAAAAACAGCGCGAACTGCGCACCGCCGCGGTTTTGATCAAGCATTTCACGCATTTACTGCCGCGCTCCCCTAACCCGGCCTCGGCGCTACTGCATTTCCGCGAATTCCTGGCGCAGCTCTTCGAGCGCCCCAACTGGCCCGACGAACTGGCTTCGCTCGAAAACCCCGAAGTAATGGATAATCTGGCCCGCCTGTTGGGCGTCAGTGACTTTTTGTGGGACGATTTCATGCGCATGCAATACGCCAACCTGTTTCCGGTGGTGAGCGCCGCTGGGGCGCTGGCCACGGCCAAAAGCCGCGCAGATCTGCAAGACGAACTGGCAGCCGCATTGACCATGGCGCAAACCGATCAGCAAATTCCACGTATTGCGCTGAATAATTTCAAAGACCGTGAAATGTTCCGCATCGATATGCGCCACTTGCTCGGGCACACCAAGGAATTCTGGGATTTCTCGGAAGAACTGACCGACCTGACCGAAGTGATCGTCAACAATGCATATCAACTGACTGACGAGGATTTGCGCCCCACTCACGGCATGCCACGGCTTGCGGACGGTTCCATCGCGCACATGACGGTGCTCGCTTTGGGGAAATGCGGCGGGCGCGAATTGGGCTTTGCCTCAGATATTGAGTTGATGTTCGTCTATGCCGGGGAAGGCCAAACTGACGGCCCGGAGCCGCTGGCGAATTCCGTCTTTTTCGAAAAAGTGGTGCAAAACTTCCTGAACGCCATCCACGCCCGGCAGGAGGGAATTTTTCAGGTCGATTTACAACTGCGTCCTTACGGAAAAGCCGGGAGCATGGCAGTATCGCTCGATTCTTTCAAACGCTATTACGCGCCGGAAGGTCCCGCCTGGGCCTACGAACGACAGGCGCTGGTCAAACTCCGTCCAATCGCCGGAGATAAAAATCTCGGCGAACAGCTCTGCGCCTTGCGCGACGAATTCGTCTACAACGGCGCGCCCTTCGACGTCACCTCCATGCGCGCCATGCGCGAGCGGCAGGTGCGGCACCTGGTCAGCGCCGGGAAGTTCAACGCCAAATACAGTCCCGGCGGCCTGGTGGATATTGAGTATTTAATTCAGGGAATCCAAATCACACACGGTGCAACAAATCCAGCCCTGCGGCTGACGAATATCCGTCAGGCTATGGCAGCCTTAAACAAAGCCGGCATCATAAACGACGAGGATTACACCAAGCTGCACAAAGCACAAACCTTTTTGCGTTGGCTGATCGATGCCATGCGGGTTGTGCGGGGCAACTCCAAAGATGTCACGGTGCCGGCGTATGGCAGCGAGGAATTCGCGTTTTTGGCCCGAAGACTGATGTATGGCAACAACGTCCAGCGCCTGCGCGAGGATTTGCTCCGCTACCAGGCGGATGTCGTGGAGATGAATCGGCGTTTGCTGAGTTAATGCGTACTATTTGAATCGAAAGTAACCACAGATAAACGCGGATGAACTTTGAGAGACTCTCTTCGGAGGAAATTATCCGCGCAGGCGGTTCTTAAAACGCAAAGGGATTGAAATCCGTGCCCCGATCGTAGTAATCTTCGTGCTCAGCCTTTTTGAGAAAATTCACAAGCAGATACGTCACGGGAGTCATCAGCGCCTCGATGACGGTCTTAAACAGGTAATTGGTCAACGCCAGGGTGACGAACAAACTCCACGGGAAAACGCCAAACAGCGAGGCAACCAACACAAAAAGCATCGAATCGACCAACTCTCCCACCAGGGTACTGCCAATCGTCCGCATCCACAGGTATCGGCCTTCGGTCAGGATTTTCAGCTTGGCGAGCACAAACGAGTTGGAAAATTCCCCACCCCAGAATCCAGCCAGCGAACCCAGCACAATCCCTCCGCTGGACATGCCACCGAGAATGGCGGCGTAAGCGGCATCCCCGGCATAAGTTTGCCAGGTAGCTTCTCCCGGCAGGATGCTGATCAACCAGAAAACGGACGAAGCCAACACTAGACAGAAAAAACCTGTCCAAATCACCCGGCGCGAACGTTTGTACCCGTAAACTTCGGTCAAGATGTCGCCGAAAATATAAGAAATTGGAAAAAGGATGGTCCCGCCATCAAAAGCCAGCGGGACGCCGAAAAAATTCAATCTCAGGTCAATAATCTTTGCCGAAGAAGCTACATTGCTCACCACCAACACAGTCACAAAGACTGCCATGATGATGTCAAAAAAGCGAAATTGTCGATCCATGGTCGTTGAAGAACTCCTTTTGTTTTGATCAGGCGGGAACTGCGACCGCCGTATTTCTATGGTTTGACCTTTTCCACCATCCTGCAAAATGAACACTTGCCCTCATACATGGTTGGCTGCCCACAGGTGGGACAGTTAAACAGCGGCGGGATCACTTTTACGACATCATCAGCAAAGAAACCCTTCTCACGCGCGTCGAGGAAGTTGAGATAGAAAGTCAGTTTCGCGCCAGGACGTTCGTTTTCAAGCTGATTGAGCAGTTCTTTATAGTAAATGGATGTTGATCCAACCGAAAACGGGCATTCATCATAAATATATTCAATTCCGCGCAGCATGGCATAAGCGGTCATTTCTTTTTCATAAAAACGGCAGAGTGGTTTGACTTTGCGCGCCAATCCGTCATGTTCGGGGAGCACCGGTTTTTGCCGCAACAGATATTCCCGTGACCAATTCAGTGTATTCCCAAACAAGACCGCGGCCTCGTCATCGAGATTGTGCCCGGTTGCCAGGACGTCATAGCCAAGGTCATGCGCAATTCGGTTCATTTCGTGGCGCTTGGTCACGCCGCAAACCGAACAGGGACGTCCCTGCCCACGAAGCGTCAGCGCTGCCAATTCTGGAATGCTTTGACCATATTCCTTTTGGATATCGACCACGTGGAGTTTGAGTCCGCGCTCAGAGGCGAATTTCTCGGTCAACCGGTGCGACTCGTCCGAATAGCCGATGCCCCCATCAATGCCCAGACCGATGTACATGCCATCAGCGTTGTATCCCAATCGCTGCAGGATATCCCACAAGGAAAGGGAATCCTTGCCGCCGGAAACCGCTACCAGGATTTTTTCATCCGGGCCAAACATCCAGTATTTTTTGATAAAGCGGGCCGTCTGCTGGGGAATCCATTCCAGATAATGTTCCTTGCACAACGCCAGTTTGTGCTGAGTCATATTGACAACAGCTTTTTCGCCGCAGGTTTTACATTTCATCGCGAACCGCCCGAAATAACGGATACCAGCTTGACCACCTCGCCATCTTTCAAGATTTCATCTTCAAGAATCATTTCACCCGCGCGCACAGCGATCACGCTTTCAGGGAGAATTTTCGATTTTTTGAGGGCATCAAGCAAGTTCATGCCGGCTTTTACTTCAAATTCTTTGTCTCGCAACACCAATTTGACAGTCATCATTACCTCGTTATTTCCAGCTTCTTACCTGGGTCGTCATTCTACCATTAACAGATTAACAAACCGGCGCTGGCAGCGACAGCCTTGGCTATCGTGTTTGCGGCGCTTTCAGCTTGAATTTATCGACAATTCCTGCGGAAACGATACCGGGAACTGGAATTATCCAGCTCCCGGTATCGTTTCCTACAACTTGAAGGACTACTTCGTCCCATTGAGAAGCAGTTGCTTGATATGCTCCAACATACTCTCTCCACGGAAACTGCCATACAATACGCGCGCGGCCACTTCCTTGTTAATTTTTTCCGGTGAACCAAGCGCTTTGGCGATTTTTTGCAGAATGCCTTTGTCGCACTTATCCAACAGATCGGTGGCGCGCACCACTTCGGGAGAATATGCCACCCGGCGATCCCAGAGTTTGGCATCCGTTGAATAATCGGCGCCGCCTTGATCAAACACAAAACAAAACGTATGGAAAAGTTGGTGCGCGGTTTCGGTGATGTAGGCGCCGGTAACATGCGGCGCGTTCTCTTCGAAATGCGCATGGACCTTGTCCTTGAGCTCGGTCAGCGAAAGCCCGGAACTTTTGCCAAACTCATGGAATTTGAAGATGATCGCCGGACGATATTCATTGGGCGTCATGCGGATTTTATGCCCCGCCAAAACCTGCAAATACTGCTCGAGAATGGATTCGGGCGAAGGCGCTGTCTCAGGAATCAGTTGGACCTCAAGCTGGTCACCGCTGGTCCGCAAAGAAATCAGCTCTTGTTGCGCCTGCAGGAAATCCTTGAAACTGGAAAAATCATAGTTCCGCTCGTTGAATGACGGGTTAATGCGCAACATCGACTTTTTCAGCTCAGCCGCCAGCATCCACTCGCCTTCCCAGGATTCCAACACGCGACGCAGGAGCATGCGCGCTTCAGAAATATCGAAGGATGGCACAGGTAGCGCTTCGGGGGTGCCCTTCTTCACCGGTCGAACCGGCTTGGGCGCAGCGGCGATGAGTTTATCGTAGAAAATAAACTCGTCACAAGCATTGACAAGATATTCAGCGCTGGTACCGCTTATCCCCACGCCAATCACAAACTTTCCCGCCGCACGCAGTCGATGTACCAACTCGGTGAAATCCCCATCGCCGGAAACCAGCAAAATATGCGTGACCAGGCTATTAGGATTTTGCAGCATCTCAAGCGCATCGATCACGATGCGAATATCGGCCGCATTTTTGCCACGCTTGCTTGAAACATGCACCAGGTCGATGCCCAAACCCAACAAGTCACGCTGGGCGCTCGCCTGCGCAGCCCAATCCGCATAAGCGCGGCGAACAACTGTCCGCCCGGTACGGCTGGCCATTTCCAGAATCTTTTTCCACTCGACTTCCACATCCTTGCCAAGCGTACTCGTCACACTGATTTCGATATTGTCGTAGTCAATGAAGACGGCTACCTGAGCATTATCATTATTCATTGGCCCTCCTACTGTACAAAGAATGATAAAGTATATAATAATTAAGAAATGCTGGCAATCCTTATCAACGACCGGTTCGCAAAAGTGGATAATCCGACCTCCTTGAGAATTTTCGCCAATGAAACACAATCAAAAAATCGGGAAATGGGGCGAGCAAGTCGCCGCAGAATATCTCCAGCAAAGGGGCTATGAATTACTGGAAAAGAACACCCGGACTCCCTTCGGTGAAATCGACATTGTCGTCCGATTGGAGGATGTTACCATTTTCGTGGAGGTCAAAGCCCGCACCACCCGCAGCTTTGGTCTGCCAGAAGAAGCATTAACTCGCCGAAAGCTGGCCCACATGCTGGCCTGTGCCGAACATTACGCCGCCGAACATGAAATCGACACCTGGCAATGCGACGCGATCGCCGTGGAAGGCAGCCCAGGAATAACGCCCAGAATTGAGCACTTTGAAAATGTCACAGCCTGATTCACGCTTGCCCTTAATTGTCATTATTGGCCCGACAGCCGTCGGAAAAACAGAACTCGCCTTGCAACTGGCCGAACGGTTGAACGGCGAAATCGTCTCAGCTGATTCACGCCTGTTTTATCGCGGCATGGATATCGGCACGGCAAAACCCTCCACCGCTGAGATGGCACGGGTACCGCATCACCTGATTGACGTGGCAAATCCCGACGAAACCTGGTCACTGTCAGTTTTTCAGCAAAAAGCCTGTCAGGCAATTGACGGTATCCATCAAAGGGGCAAACTCCCCTTTTTGGTGGGCGGAACCGGCCAATACATCCGCGCCGTTACCCAGGGCTGGACTCCGCCCGAAGTGAAACCGGATGAGCGTCTGCGAGCCATCCTGGAAAAACTGAAAGATGAAAAAGGTCCTGACGGAACATGCTGGTTACACGACAAATTAAGAATTTTAGACTCGGTTTCCGCCGATAGAATTGACCCACGCAACTACCGCCGGACGATTCGAGCGCTCGAAGTGATATTCACCACCGGACAGCCGTTTTCCACTCAAAGGGGCCAGGAAGACTCACCCTATCGGTTGATCAGCATCGGGTTGAAACGTCCGCGCCCCGAGTTATACGCCAGAGTCGATGAACGGATCGAGTCGATGTTCAAGAATGGTCTGCTAAACGAAGTTGAAAAACTGCTCGAAAAAGGATATGCCCCCGATCTGCCAAGCATGTCCGCCATCGGTTATCGCGAGGCAGTAGCCGTTATTCAGGGGAAAATGTCGCTAGATGAAGCGATTGTGCAAATGAAACGCATCACCCGCGTGTTTGTGCGGCGACAAGGAAACTGGTTTAAGGAAGATGATGCGCAAATTAAGTGGTTTGATGCCACGATGGAAGTTACACGCGCCGTTGAAAAGTATATCAAATCAATGCTTTGATGCTCGCCCATTCCACACCAAAAAACTGATTGTGAAATTTTTCCCACAATTGACTTTTGTTTTTATTTTCTCTATACTTGATTAAGTAATTATAAACACACTCGTTGAGGAGGAGATACGCATGGAAACACGTCCGTGGCTTTCGCATTACGATCAGGGAGTTCCGCAGCATATTGACTATCCAAAAGAGCCATTATTCTATTTTTTGGAGGAGGCGGCCAAAAATCACCCGGGCAAGCCCTGCACAATTTTCAAAGGGGCGTCGATTTCATTCAAGAAAATGAATGAGATCACCGATCAGGTTGCAGCGGCACTGGCATCTTTGGGCGTAAAAAAAGGTGATCGGGTGGGAATTTTCATGCCGAATACGCCGCAGTTCGTGATGGCCTATTTTGGCATCCTGAAAGCTGGCGGCGTAGTGGTGGCCACCAATCCGCTCTATACGCCAACGGAAATTGAACATCAAATTAACGATTCTGGCATCGAAGTTATGTTTGTCATGTCCAATTTCTACAACACGATCAAGGCCGCCCAGCCCAAAACAAAGCTCAAAACGGTGATCGTGACAAACATCAAGGAAGCTTTGCCGCCCATTGTGAGCATTTTGTTTACGCTGGCCAAAGAGAAAAAAGGCGGATTCCGCATCGAAGGCGGCTTGAAGCCCGGCGACCTGTGGATGAAGGACCTGATCGGCAAGTTTTCACCTTCCGACCGCCCCAAAATCGCTCTTAGCCCCGATGATACGGCATTATTCCAGTATTCCGGCGGTACAACCGGCGTTTCAAAAGCCGCAGTGGCGATGCACCGCAACGTGGTTGCCAATACACTCCAGATAAAGCAATGGATGACGACGCTCAAAGACGGGGAAGAAATTGTCTTAATGGCCATCCCACTTTTCCATGTGTATGGAATGGTGGCGGGCATGAACTTCGCCATTGCAGCCAGTTCAACCATGGTGATGATTCCCAATGCAAGGGATATTCCTGACGTATTGGAAAACATCGACAAGTACCACCCGACCATCTTCCCGGGCGTCCCAACGCTTTACAATGCCATCAATAACCGTCCAGAAGTAGCCGCCGGAAAATATAACCTGCGCTCAATCAAAGCCTGTCTTTCCGGCTCCGCCCCTTTACTGCGCGAAACAAAGGAAAAATTCGAGGCATTGACGGGTGGCGTGGTCTTTGAAGGCTTTGGCTTATCTGAAGCGCCCACCGCCACGCACTGCAATCCGATGCTCGGACAGAACAAAACCGGCTCGATCGGCATGCCGATGTCTGACGTGGAATGCAAAATCATCAGCCTGGATGACAGCGTGACCGAAATGGCAACCGGCGAAATTGGTGAGCTGGTAATCCGCGGACCGCAGGTGATGAAGGGCTATCACAACATGCCCACCGAGACGACCAATACCCTGCGCGACATGGGCGATGGCGGCTCACCCTGGCTATTTACCGGCGACATTGCCCGCATGGACGAAGACGGTTATTTCTACATCGTCGATCGCAAGAAGGAACTCATCAAGCCGGGCGGCTATCAGGTCTGGCCGCGCGAGGTTGAAGAAGTCATCATCACCCACCCGAAAGTGATGGAAGTGGGCGTGGCGGGCATCCCAGACCCATATCGAGGCGAGACAGTCAAAGCGTGGATTGTGCTCAAGCCCGGCGAAACGGTCAGCGAAGAAGAGCTTAAAGTTTTCTGCAAAGAAAAACTGGCCGCCTACAAAGTGCCAACGCACATCGAATTCCGCGGCGAACTTCCCAAGACCACTGTTGGGAAAATTTTACGGCGTGAATTGGTCCGGCAACACAAAGAAAGCGCGGGGTAGGGAAAGTGTAAATTGGTAGACAGGTAGTCAGGTAAAAAAAGCCCCTCGAATTGTTTTTCGAGGGGCTTTTTTCTTGTCTGCTTGATAACTTGTTTCTCGGGTTACGAACTCGCCGATTGAGGCGTGCCGCTCTTCTTGGAAACGGGCGGAGGAAAGACTTTTTCAAATTCTTCGCGAGTGATGGATTCCTTCTCGAGAAGCAAGGCTGCCACCGCATCCAGCTCTTTACGATACTTTTTCAAGATATCCTGAGCCTGTTTGTAGGCATCGTCCACCAGTTTGCGGACTTCTGCGTCAATTTGTTGCGCGATGGATTCGGAATAATCACGTTGTTCAGAGATTTCGCGCCCGAGGAAAATCAATTCTTCCTTTTGACCGTAAACCATGTTCCCGAGCTTTTCACTCATTCCGAGGCGGGTGACCATGGTGCGAGCAATGCGTGTGACCTGTTCAATATCATTGGAGGCGCCTGAAGTAATATCGTCAAACACTTCCGCTTCAGCAGCGCGCCCACCCAGAGCATAAGTCAGCGTGGCCAGGAATTTCTTCCGCGACATGAGAACGCGTTCTTCATCCGGACGGAACCAGGTCACACCACCAGCCTGTCCACGGCCGACGATGGTCACTTTCTGAACCGGATCGGCCTCGACAATGGCGTTTCCAACCACGGCATGACCAGCTTCGTGATAAGCAATGATGCGCTTCTCCTCTTCGCTGATCAGACGGGATTTGCGTTCCGGTCCCATGACCACACGCTCAATCGCTTCTTCCATTTCGGACTGGCCGATGCTTTTCTTGTTTCGGCGCGCAGCCAGGATAGCCGCTTCATTGACCAGGTTTTCAAGATCGGCGCCGACAAAGCCGGGCGTACCACGGGCCACAGAACCCAGGTCACAATCGGGATCGAGCGGCTTCCCCTTGGCATGGACTTTCAAAATCGCCTCACGGCCCTTCATATCCGGGCGATCGAGCGTGACGCGTCGGTCAAAACGACCAGGGCGCAGCAAAGCTGGATCGAGAATATCGGGGCGGTTGGTGGCGGCCATCACGATGACATTGGTGTCGGTGTCAAAACCGTCCATTTCAACCAACATCTGATTCAGGGTTTGCTCGCGCTCATCGTGCGAACCACCCAAACCAGCGCCGCGTTGACGTCCGACGGCATCAATTTCGTCGACAAAGACGATGCAGGGCGAATGGCGTTTGGCCTGATCAAACAGGTCACGCACACGACTAGCACCGACACCGACAAACATTTCTACAAATTCGGAACCGGAGATCGAGAAGAAAGGCACGCCAGCTTCGCCGGAAACAGCCTTTGCCAGCAAGGTTTTGCCGGTGCCGGGAGGGCCAACCAGCAGCACGCCTTTTGGAATCCGGGCGCCCAACTGGATAAATTTCTGTGGCTCGCGCAAAAACTCAACAACTTCCTTGAGTTCTTCCTTGGATTCTTCTGCTCCGGCGACATCATCAAATGTAACTGTTGGGTGCTCGCCACTGAACATGCGCGCACGGCTCTTACCAAATGACATGGCCTGATTATTCGAACCTTGCGCCTGGCGGAAAATCCACCAGAACAGGACAAACATCAGGATGAAGGGCAGAACATAGCCGATAATACTCAAAATTGAGAGCCAAGAGCTGGGTGGTTGGATTTCCACCTTAACTTTATCTGGCGTCAATTGTTCGGCAGAAACACCAAACTGGAGCAATTGCTCCACCAATGAGACACCATCTTCCTTTTGAGCAATCTTTTCGAGATCGCCCTGAGCGCCACCACCGGGATAGATCACGCGCAAGCGATTATCCGCTTCGGAAACAATGCGCTTGACTCTACCCTGTTGAATATCTGCAGCTACCTGGTTAATGGATAAGGTTTCGTCTGTGCCTGGTTGTTGTTTAATTTGAAAAAACACCATGGCAACAATGGCAACGAACAACAATGCGTAGATTATTAAAGACTGGTTTCGGGAATTGTTCACAAAGACCTCCTCTACAGGTCAAGATGGATTATATACCAATCAAACGAGCTTTGGTTTCGCCAAAGAATAACTTATATGATTCTCTAATATATTTCGGTCAAAACACTCATATTTACCCGATGAAACCCTTATTCAAACACAAGGGTCACTGGACTGTGATCTGAACCGAAAATATCATCATGGATAATGACATCCTTGACGCGCGACGCAAGCTTTTCAGAAACGAGAAAATAGTCGATCCGCCAGCCCACATTTCGCTGCCGGGCGGCCATCCGGTAAGTCCACCATGTATATTGGACACGTTCCGGATACAAACGACGGTATACATCCACGAAACCGTGCTCGAGATATTTGTCCACCCAGGCGCGCTCTTCGGGCATGAAACCAGAGGTTGACTCATTTTCTTTTGGATTTCGCAGGTCAATCGGCATGTGCGCGGTATTAAAATCACCGGTGATGATGATATTCTCTCCAGCGGCATGCAATTGATCGCAAGTATCGAGTAAACGCGCGTAGAAATCAAGCTTGTATTCCACGCGATCATGGCCACGCTGTCCGTTGGGGAAATAGATGTTGTACAGGTGAAAATCGGGGTGGCGGGTGCGAATGACTCTCCCTTCCACGTCGAAGCGCTCTTCGCCAAGACCCAACGCCGCTTCGAGCGGTTCCTGTTTGCAGAAAGTCGCCACGCCGCTGTAGCCCAGGCGCCCGGCGGGATTCCAAACAACGTTATAGCCGGGGAAATCCTTCTGTTCGTCGGTCAGCTGCCCAGGCGTGGCTTTTATCTCTTGCAGACAAAGCACATCGGGAGATTCCGCCAACGTCCATTCCTTTAATCCCTTTCCAAGTGAAGCACGAATACCATTAACATTCCAGGTAGTAATTCTCATAAGTGGTGTGCCTCGTTTACGTGTGGTAAACTTATTTGCTCATATGTGACGGAATGGCTTTTCGAATATATCCCCAATCACCTTTCCGTTTCGTACTGGGAACGATGGGGTTTTATGATGACTACATTGAAGCCATGCCTGATACAACGGCACGAAAGTATACCAGCAATTGAAAGTGGAAGATCAGCCCCCGGTAGAAAAACATCCCTGACCATTTAAAACAGACATCCTTTACCCCATGAGAAACAAAACCGTTCGAATTCGCAATCTGACTAGATCTGCCATTCCTATCATTCAGGCACGCTGGTGTCAGGATTTTTTTTCGCGCCTGATAGGCTTTACTTTCCGCTCCAGCCTGGAAAAAGAAGAAGGTCTGGTGCTTGTTGAAGCCCGCGACAGCCGTTTCGACACATCCATCCACATGTTTTTTGTTTGGACGGACCTGTCGGTTGCCTGGGTCAATTCTGACAACGAAGTTGTCGATAACGTCCTGGCGAAAGCCTGGCGACCCTTCTACGCTCCTGCGAGACCGGCCCGTTATGTGATCGAATTCCACCCCGCTCGTCACGGCGACTTACGCCCGGGAGAACGCATTTCATTTGAATATGACTAAACGCATCTTAATTCTGCTACTTCTGATGGCATTATTGCTGCCCACCAGCCCGGTAAAAGCGCAAGAAACCACCCCCGCATCTGGCCCAGTTTATATCATCCAATCTGGCGATAGCCTTTCGAGCATTGCCAGCCGGTTTGGTGTATCGCTGACTGATCTGATGGCAGTCAATAATATTACCGATGCCAACAACATCTCCGCCGGATCACAGGTCATAATTCCAGGCTTGCAGGGCATCAGCGGCGTACTAATCACCGAAACGATTGGCTACGGCGACACTTTAAGAAATCTCAGCCGCCGCAATCAGGTCTCCGAAGGTTTTTTACGAAAACTGAACCACATCACCAGTCCAGCCGAACTCTACGCCGGAGTTGGCCTGGTTTTGCCGCAAAAAGATAAATTCACCCCACTTTCCCGCCGCGCAATTCTCTCCCCCGGAGAAAGCCTGCTGGAGGTCGCAGTACGCGAAAACAGCGACCCCTGGACTCTCGCAAAAGTCAATGAATTGAATGGAACCTGGGCGGCTCAGGCCGACGATATTCTTTATACCCCCGCCGAAAGCACCGATGCCACACAACCGAACGGCATGCCATCAGCCTTCATAAAAGTCACAGTATCTCCGTTGCCGATGGAACAGGGCAGCACCACGAAGGTCATTGTCCAAACCCAGCCAGGCGTAACCCTGGGAGGCAGCCTGGTTGAATTACCGCTACATTTTTTCCCAATGGAAGATGGAAGCTACGCCACTTTGCAGGGAATCCACGCCATGCTCAACCCGGGACCTTATCCGCTTAAATTGGAAGCATCCCTGCCCAATGGCACAAAGCAGAGCTTTGAGCAAATGGTGCTTGTTGTAACCCCAATTACTCCCTACCCCAATGATCCCATGCTAACGGTAGACCCTGAAACCATCGACCCGGCGATCACCAAGCCTGAGAATCAGCAAATTGCAGAAATCACTGCCCCAGCTACCGCTGAAAAATTCTGGCAAGGGATGTTCAATTTGCCCGTCGACCAGATATATTGTCTAAAATCATGGTTTGGAAACCGGCGAGCCTATAATGGAGGCGGTTACGATAATTTCCATGCCGGACTCGATTTCGGCATTTGCTCCCCCATCAAACCTTTTGATATTTACGCACCCGCCGATGGAGTTGTTGTATATACAGGCAAGCTAATTGTGCGCGGCAATGCCACGATTATTGACCACGGCTGGGGAATATATACTGGTTACTGGCATCAGGAAGAAATTCTGGTGAATGTCGGTGATCACGTAAAAGCCGGACAATTAATCGGAAAAATAGGTGATACAGGCCGCGTCACCGGGCCACACTTACACTGGGAAATCTGGGTGAATGGTATCCAAGTCAACCCATCAGAATGGTTGAATAATACTTATCCATGATATTTCGTGGGGCAACGGAGAATAAACCTGTTGCCCCACGTTTTTTGCGCCAAGTTGCTCCATGGAATTACCCGCGAGGAACCATATGAACGAACTGATTACTTTCTTAAAACAAAGCGATATATTCTATCAATTCACCCAAACACAGCTGGAATTAGTCGCAAACCTGTGCCAGGAAAAAGCATTTGCCGCGGGCGAAACCATCTTCGAAGAAAACAGCAGCAGCAAAGAACTGTATGTCATTGTGCAGGGAGAAGTTGAGATTCTGGTCGACCCCGGATTTATCGGAGTCGATAATAAAACCAAAAAAGTGAGTATCGCTACTTTGCGACGAGGCCAGTCATTTGGTGAAGTAGCCCTGGTGGATGAAGGCCTGCGCTCCGCAACCGCAAGATCAATGGGCAAGGAAGCCCGCCTGCTGGTCATTCCACGCGACAAATTGATCATGCTCTGTGAAACTTACCCCCAACTGGGATATCGATTGATGTATAACCTGGCTGCAGATCTGGCGATGAAAATCCGCAACACTGATTTGCAGATTCGCGAGAAGGTTCTTTACGGGCGCAAAGTTTAGCGACTCTGTCAAAAAGCGAGGCGTTTTTCGTGGCAATTTCGCGCAGTCAACGGTTCTTTGGTCATTAGATTAAGTAATAAAAGACCATAATCAACGCGAGATAGATGATTTAGCCCGACCAAAGTAGTCACTACACTTGACCATTTCGGAAAAAACCTGTAAGATTTTGGCTTAATTCGTCCAGTGAAAGATAAATATGTGGTTGATTCGGCAATCCACAAAAAAGCCACTGGACTAATATAAAACCCTGTTCCACAATTCCTGAAGGAGGAAGAAGATGACTAAACGTTTGTTTGTTGTTGCTTCATTTTTGATTGTTGCCAGCATGCTGCTGGCTGCCTGCGGCGGCGGCGCTGCTCCTGCTGCGGTAAAGACTCTCAAGATCGTCGGTAGCGAACCGATGACCGGCTCATCCCTGACCCAGACGCAGACCATCGTCAACGCTGGCAATCTGCGCATTGAACAAGCCAAGGGTGTCGCCTGCGGTGGTAAGTACAAGCTCGTTTACGAAGCATGGGACGACGCCTCCGCCGCTCTCGGCAAATGGGATCCCGCTGTTGAAACCGAAAACGCCAACAAAGCCGCTGCTGATAAGTCAATCATCGCTTATCTCGGTACATTCAACTCCGGCGCTGCCAAGCTCTCCATCCCGATTTTGAACCAGGCTGGCCCGTTGGTCATGATTTCGCCCGCCAACACCAACCCAGGTCTGACCAAAGCTGACAAAGATCTGCCCGGCGTCACCGATTCCTACTATCCTTCTAAGGTCCGCAACTACACCCGTGTTGTTGCTGCTGATGACATCCAGGGCAAGGTTGCCGCCAACTTCGTCAAGAGCCTGGGCGCCAAAACCGTCTACATTCTCGACGATCAGGAACTCTATGGTAAGGGCGTCGCCGACGTGTTCGAAGCCACTGCTAAGGAAATCGGCCTGACTGTTGTTGGTCACGAAGGTATCGACCCCAAGGCTGCTGATTACAAAGCCATGATGACCAAGATCTCCACCAGCAATGCCGGTGGAGCCCCCGATGCCATCTATGTCGGTATGGTCGTTGACAACAACGCCTCCCAGCTGCTCAAAGACAAAGTTGCCATTATGGGCGATAACAACAAGGTTAAGTACGCCGGTCCAGACGGCATCCAGACCCAGGCCTTCATCGATGGCGCTGGCGCCGATGTTGCCGAAGGCGCGTATGCTTCCGTAGCAGGTCTGCCTCTCGAAAAACTTGGTCCGAAGGGCCAACAGTTCGCCAAGGACTACGAAGCCAAATACGGCAAGCTGACCGAACCGTATGCAGTCTATGGCTATGAAACCATGAACGTTATCCTCAAGGCAATTGAAGATGTTTGCGCCGCTGGCGGAGATCCCACCGACCGCGCCACCATCAACAAGGCCGTCTTCGCGATCAAGAACTTCGACGGCGCCCTGGGCAATTGGTCGTTCGACGCGAACGGCGACACCAGCCTGACCGACATGACCTTCTATCAAGTTCAGAAGGGCGCATACGTCGCCGTCGGCACGTTCAAGTAAGATTTAGCGCAACCTAATAGGGGGCGGCGTGTGATTCACATGCCGCCCCCTAACAATATTTACTACCAGGGATGCGCAGTTCGCCGGACGGAGGAACATGAGCAAGCAATCTAAACTCACCCTTAGACGAATCGCAATCACTGCGCTCGTCATTTACATTGTTTTACTAATCGGCCCGATCGCCGGGTTTGATATTCCCAACATTTATAAAGCAATCAATGCAAACCCATTTCAACTAGTTCAATTTCTAATTATTGGATTGGCTAACGGTGCGATCATATCCATCATCGCACTGGGTTACACCATGGTTTACGGCATCATCGAACTGGTTAACTTTGCGCACGGGGATGTGTACATGATTGGCGTCTTTACCTCCCTTACCGTGCTATCGTTGACTGGAACCTTGAATGCCACATCCCCCGGTACAATCATCCTGGGGCTTATTCTGGCGCTGATAGTTTCCATCGCGGTTGGTGCCGGTCTAAATGCTGGTATTGAGCGCATCGCTTATCGACGCTTGCGAAATTCATCACGACTCGCCGCTCTCATTTCAGCCATCGGCGTATCTTTCATTCTGGAAAACATCGGCCTAATCTGGGCCGGTCAATCCTGGCTTGTCCCATCTTTTGGTACTACCGGCGGCGCGTCTCAGAAAGTTTTCCCGGATATGCTGGGAAAGATCATGGCAGCCTACGGAATGGATGTGAATTTACTCGCAAACACAGGCATTGCCCTGCGATTTACGATTAAAGATTTGCTTGTGATGGTTCTTGCAAGCGTAATGATGATCAGCCTGCGCTTATTTGTGCAGAACACGAAAATGGGCAAAGCCATGCGCGCTGTAGCTCAAAACCGTGACGCATCCAAAATGCTGGGAATCGACATCGACCGGGTCATTTCGACCACCTTTGCAATCGGCGGCGGACTCGCTGGCGCAGCAGGCCTGATGGCTGGCTTATACAACAATACCGCCTGGTGGTTCATGGGCTTTCGGGCGGGGTTGCAATCCTTTACGGCTGCGGTATTGGGCGGCATTGGCAACATCACGGGCGGTATGCTGGGTGGTTTCCTCATCGGCCTGCTCGCTTCCTTCAGCGATGGATATCTTAATGCGCGCTGGACAAATGCCTGGGTTTTCGCAACCCTGGTATTAATTCTGCTCTTCCGCCCCTCCGGCTTGCTCGGAGAACATGTTGGCGAGAAAGCGTAAGGCTGCCATGAATCCACAAATTAAAACAAGTATCATCATTGGCCTGGTTGCCGGATTTATAGTCCTTCTGTTTGGCGGATGGGTCGTCGCAGTGGCTGGCGGAATGGCCGGAATGGGCTTGGGTTTTTTTCTGGGCGGGAAAATAAAATCCACCAAACCTGTGGATGCCGCTAAAGAGGCACTCATCCCCACTCTGGTTGCCGCGGCTATCCTGCTGGCAGTCAGCCTTTTACAGGATATTGTCATTGCTGGAGCGATTGGCAAAGACCCCAACCCAATCGACACGCTCATTCAGGCTAACCTGGTTGGCGCATTGTCGCTGATTGGTTTTTCGCTGATTCTAACCGCCGTGCATACCCTGCCTGAGCGTCAGCAAAAGCTCGCACAGATCCTTTTGATTAGCTTCGTGGTAATTTCCTTTCCATTCGTAGATCAGTTTACAGGTCTGCGCTGGACTGCCCAAATTATTTTCGCGCTAATCTTCACCATTCTTGCGCTCGGTTTGAATATCGTGGTTGGTTTTGCCGGTCTGCTGGACCTTGGTTATGCGGCTTTCTTCGCCATCGGCGCGTACACCACCGGTATTCTGTCATCCCCACAACACGGAATTTTCCTGAATTTCTGGATCGTAATCTGGATCGCTGCCGCAATGGCGGGTATCTGGGGCCTGATTTTGGGCGCCCCCACCCTGCCCTTACGGGGCGATTACCTGGCGATCGTGACGCTCGGTTTCGGCGAAATCGTGCCTGTCATCTTCAAAAATCTGATCAAGGTTACAATTCAGGAACCGCTCTCCTGCTGGGTCATTCCAGCCATCACCAGATTATTTGGCGGCAACCCAACCATCGCTTGCATCACTTTCATCAAAGACGTTGATCTTACCGCCGGTGAAAAAGGCATTAACCCAATTGGTCGCCCGATCCTGCCCTTTATTGGGGAATTCCAATCAGACAATAGTATTCCCTGGTATTTCCTGATTATCGCGATCATCCTGATGTCCATCTTCATCATTCGTCGCCTGCGCGACAGCCGCCTCGGGCGTGCCTGGATGGCAGTCCGCGAAGATGAACTGGCCGCTTCACAAATGGGTATTGACCCTGTCCGCACCAAGTTGCTGGCCTTTGCCATGGGCGCAATGTTCTCGGGTTTTGCAGGCGCTTTTTACGGCGCGTACATCCGCGCAATTTTCCCAAGCGTGTTTGACTTCAGCGTTTCCATCATCGTGCTTTGTATGGTCATTCTGGGCGGCTTGGGAAATATCAACGGTGTCATCGTCGGCGGCCTGGTCATCATGACCGCTGACCGTCTTTTCCTGCCCGCACTCAAGGATTTCCTGGCTGGTTTGCTGAAAAACACAATCCTGCCTGCGCTTTCAAGTTACCCCACAGCCCAGGCGGCTGTCGCGCAAAATGCCAATCCGATCCTTTACCGCTTTTTACTGTTTGGACTTACGCTGGTGATTATGATGGCCGTCCGGCCGGAAGGTTTAATCCCCAGCGCCCAACGAAAAGCGGAGCTACGCAGCGATGAAGAAATCGCCGCCGACCAAGCCGCGGCAGAGGCGTAGGAGATCATCATGGAACTCTTTGAAGCAAAAAACATTACAAAGACCTTTGGTGGTCTGACCGCGGTCAACAAAATTGACTTCACAATGGAAAAAGGGATGATCGCCGGTCTGATCGGTCCGAACGGCGCTGGAAAAACCACTTTCTTCAACACGATCACCGGCATTTACACCATCACAAGTGGCGAAATGACCTTTGACGGTTCCAGCCTGATCGGTAAAAAATCCTTCGAGATCACTGAGCTTGGAATTGCCCGCACTTTCCAGAACATCCGTTTGTTTTCCAATATGAGCGCGGTTGATAATGTCCTGGTGGGCAAGCATGTTCGCATGCATTCCTCCTTAATTGGACAAATCGCACATTCGGCTTTCACGATGAAAGAAGAAAGAGACAGCCGCAAAGAAGCCCTGGAAATGTTGGAATTCGTCGGTTTGCGGAAATCTGACGCTGAAACCTACGCCAAGAACCTGCCCTACGGCTTACAACGTCGCCTGGAAATTGCACGCGCGTTGGCGACAAAACCAAAACTGCTGTTGCTCGACGAACCCACCGCCGGGATGAACCCCAATGAAACCCAGGATTTGACGAATTTTATCAAGCGCCTGCGCAGCGAATTGGGTCTGACCATCCTGCTGATTGAACATCACATGCGCGTGGTTATGAGCATCTCAGATCGCGTTTCCGTTCTGGACCATGGTGAAAAAATCGCGGAAGGCGTCCCCGCGGAAGTCCAGAGCAATACCCAGGTGATCGAAGCCTACCTGGGCAAAGGCAACGCTTCCAAACACAATACTTGAGGACTGGTGCTTCATGCTAGAGCTAATCGATGTTCATACTTACTACGGTAATATTCATGCCCTCAAGGGGATTTCGCTAAAAGTTAATGACGGTGAAATCGTCACCCTGATTGGGTCGAATGGTGCCGGGAAAACAACCACCCTGCGAACAATCCAGGGACTTTTGAAGCCACGCACCGGTTCGATTAAACTGAATGACCTGGAACTGCACAAGCTTCCATCTCATCAGGTTGCGGCACATGGTATTGCCCAAAGCCCCGAAGGCCGCATGATTTTCCCGCGCATGAGCGTGATGGAAAATCTGGAAATGGGCGCTTTTGCTCGCACTGATAAAGATGGCATCCAGCAAGATTTGGAGCGTGTCCTCGATCTTTTCCCCCGCTTGAAAGAACGTATCAAGCAAAAAGGCGGCACCCTATCTGGTGGCGAGCAGCAAATGCTGGCAATGGCACGCGCACTGATGGCCCGCCCGCGCATTCTTTTGCTGGATGAACCTTCCATGGGTCTTGCTCCTATCCTGGTGGATTTGATTTTTGAAACCATCATATCGATCAATAAGGAAGGTACCACCATCCTGCTCGTGGAGCAAAACGCACTCATGGCGCTTTCCATCGCCCATCGCGGTTATGTTTTACAAACTGGCGAAATCATCTTGAGCGACACTGCTGCAAATCTCAAGAACAATGACGAAGTGCAAAAAAGCTATCTGGGCGTGGAGTAAACAATCACAAGGTTACTTCAAGAGGCGCAGAGGAATTTTTCCTCTGCGCCTTTCTTATTTGAGGGTTTACACATTAAGGTACCGCCCCACATTACAAGGTATTACGAAACACTATATCCGACTTCCATATATATGGGTATTTTGGCGTTGTTACCCCCATATATGGTGGTTTTCGCATGTTATTCGGGAAGCTTTAACTATCCCATCCGATCTACAAACTGTAAGGTTACTGTAGAAATTCGGGGTATTAAACGCGAAAACCCGCTCGGTTAGGAGTGGGTTTTGTGTTGAACAGGATAGTATCAATATTTTATCGCGGATGTTCTGATCTATTACTCTGGTAGTCAGGTCGTTCAACTGTGCACTGGTTCTGTTTGTTGCGGCCATTGATAACTGATTTCAGGTCAGTCGGTGCCTCGCACCCGCACATTCAAGAGACCCAAATGTCATTCCAGCTTTTTGCATCTGGCGCTGACTCGCAATTCTTTGCTAACGAAGACGGCAGTGTATAATATGCACTCTGCCTGACCAGTCGGTTCAGAATTTTAGCCTATTGAAGAACGGGAATTTTTTCAGCATGCCAAACCTTTATCTCACGCCTGCTTCCATCGGCTACCTGTCACAATTCATCCTCAGTTTAGCGATTTCCACTTATCTGCTTCTGCGCTTTCGGATGAAAGAAAGCCTGACGGTTCAAACGGGGTTATTGACCGCTTTTTTTGTCACTGTAACGCTCTTCCTCGGGTTGTTATTCCTCGATACAGCCTTACTGCCAACGCCACGCCTGGTTTTTGTCTATCTGGAAAACACTGTTCTCGCGTTGGCGCTGGTGTTTCTGCTGCAGTTTGCATTCCGTTTTCCAACACAATTCCATCAACACAGGTGGGGATCAAGGCTTGTGCTGGTTGGCAGCCTGGCTTACCTGCTTTATGAAGCTCTCTTTGCCGCTTATCGCTTCTACTTGCTCCTGGGACAGGCATTTGTAGAATACCGCCCGTCTGAAGCCGATTATGCCCTGGCCGTCCTGTTCGTCTGCGTGCCGCTGGTGTTCTTATTGCAGAGCATCGCCGCTGATGAACGCCCGCTGGCCTGGTACCGCAAATTCTGGAAACCGCAGGGCCTGGGCGCTCGAGGTGCGCGGACATTTGCCCAAACCTTCTTCATACTACTGTTGTTAAGCGTGGTAAATATTCTGCGCGGATTTTCTTTCCTCTCCACCGAAACCTATAACAGCGCGCTCTCAGTGGGTATTCTGCTGACTTTATGGATGTTTTCGACAGCGTATCTCAACTATTTACCAGAAGACACTTCTTTCCAGGTAAAACTCTCCTGCACTGTGCTCACGCTGCTTCTGGCTATACTGGGTCAGGTTGGCTGGGTGATCGCGCCCGCCTCCAGTGCGGCTTACCATCCCATCATTCAGGATCACAAATCTTTGTTGTTTACGCCCAATGCCTCCGGCGGCTACACATTGACCGAGGTTCCATTTGTGTTTGAAACGGATCTGGGCACCCGCTTGTCCGTCACCTCTCGCGGGGAAGGCCGCAACCAGGCAGTTGCCTTTTCTTTCCCACTCTACGGCAAGACCTTTTCAGAAATTGACGTCACCAGCGTGGGATTGCTCAGCCTGGGGAAGAAGCTGAATCACCCCAACTTGCAGAATGATTACGGCACCTTTCCGGGTATCTTTCCGCTGCTGGTGGACCTGGAACCGGCGCGGGGCGGCGGTGTGTATGCCCGGCAGGAGCCGCAGCGCTTGATCGTCACCTGGGATCATTTATCCGCGCTTTCCCAGCCTGAAGCAATCTACACTTTTCAAACGGTTTTATATTCAGATGGCCGTTTTACATTTACCTACAACGGTTTGCCCGCCCCACTGTTGTTCGGAGCGGATGCCTCGCCTTCCGCCAACCCGTGGCTGCGCGGCGTGACGCCCGGCCTGGCGCAGCCGGTCAAGCGGGTGGCTGACCTTTCCGGGGCAGGCCTGATTGGTTCCCAGGGCGTCATCCAGGATTTTCACCTTGATTTCCGTGGCTACGCGAATAATCTTCTGGCGCCGCTGGCCTGGTTGATTCTATTAAGCGGTATGTTGATCCTCATTGCTGTGCCCTTCTTGATTCGTTCCAATATTGTCAGGCCGCTGGATAGCCTGCTGAACGGCGTAGCCCGGGTACAAACTGGGGATTTGAACGTCGAAATGCCGGTTCACTTTCGCGACGAGATTGGCTTTCTGACGGTTTCATTCAATTCGATGGTGGCGCAGTTGCGTGAGCATGTCACGGAGCTGGAGGCGCGTGTCAGTGCGCGCACGCAGGAATTGCAGACCGTCAATGCCCACCTGCTAAATGAAATCGATGAACGCGAAGCTGCCGAAGAACAAATCATCCAGCAGCAGCGGGAACTGGCGATTGTCGAAGAACGCGAGCAATTGGGACGCGATCTGCATGACGGCCTGGGCCAGGTGATGGCCTATTTGAACATGGAAACCCAAACGGTGGGCACGTTGTTGGAACAGGGGCAGGTGCAAGCCGCCTCCGCCAGCCTCAAGCGTATGAATTCTTTAACCAAGAACGCCTATACCCATGTACGCAGATACATCCTGGGGCTGCGCGTGCCACAAATCGCCGCGCAAAACCTGTTCATTACGCTCAAAGATAAGTTAGGCGAGATCAGCGCCGAAACGGAGCTTCAGACCTTTCTGAGCATTCCAGAAGATGCCCCGGATCCGCTTTTTTCTGCTGCCGTGGAGGAACAGGCCTCCTTTATCATCACCGAGGCCTTGAGCAATGTTCAGAAACATTCCAACGCGCACCGCGTGGAAGTGTTGTTCAGCCTGAGCGAGCAGATAGCCCAGATCATCATTTCGGATGATGGCCTGGGTTTCGACCCTGCCAGCGTGGATCAGTTGGGGCATTTCGGCTTGAATGTGATGCGCGAGCGCGCCAGCAAGGCGGGCGGCAAACTGGAATTGCGTTCTGCGCCGGGCATGGGGACGCGCGTGCTGGTCAGCCTGCCGCGTCTGAACGCTGCCATGGAAAAGCCACCTGAGGGAGATAACGCCTTTCTGCTGCGTTTGCGGGTGCTGCTGGTGGATGATTCCCTGCTCTTCCTGGAAGGGATGCGCAGCCTGCTGATTGGACGCGGCGTGAACGTGGTGGGTACCGCCAGTGACGGAGAGGCGGCCTGCGAACAGGCCCGCCTGCTTCTGCCTGACGTGATTGTAATGGATGTAGAAATGCCGCGCTGTAATGGCCTGGAAGCCACCCGCCGCATCAAGGCGGAGATGCCCGGCATCAAAATTGTGATGCTGACTTTCTCTGAGAAAGAAGAAAACCTGTTTGAAGCCATTCGCAGCGGCGCTTCAGGCTACATGCTCAAAAATCTGGATGCGGATACCATTATCCATTTGCTGGCGGGGCTGGTGCGCGGCGAAGCACCGCTGCCTCCCGCGTTGGCCTTCCGCCTGCTGACCGAATTTTCCCGCACCCCGCCAACCGCCGATAACCAGCGCACGCGCAGCGAGGACGAGGACTTGACCTCCCGGCAGTGGGAAGTTCTGCAATTGGTAGCCCGAGGGGATACCTACGATGATGTTGCCAAACTATTGCATATCAGCGAGGCCACGGTGAAATATCACATGGGGCAAATCCTGGATCGCCTGCACCTGAAGAATCGTGAACAGGCGGTTGGTTACGCTCATCGCAAAATGGGGCCGGTGATGTGATTTTTGGGTGTCAAAAGCGCCGCTTTGCTTGCAACTTCTACATATCCCAGGAAGCTGTAAGTAAAGGGGCGCTTTTTTTATGTGCGCTCTATATCTCCATTTCGCACCATTTTCAGCGTTATTGGCTTTTTCGATAAATAATATGTCCTGAATACCCCAAAGACTGCTGCTGTACTTAAGACTATACCAAAGACTATACTTAAGACTATCCCTGGGGATAGTGTGTATTTAACGATTCAAGAGTATGCTATGTGTAAGGTAACTGTAAGTATTTCTACCTACTCATCCGACGCAACAAAGCCTGTTCGCTTTTTTGTCAGGCGAAGTTAGAAGAGTCGGCGATCAAGCGTAAAGGTTCAGGGCAG
>CAILYI010000199.1 GCA_903838415.1 uncultured Anaerolineae bacterium
AGAAGTGCGGCGCGCCACGGCTGAATTATTACAGGCCATGACTGCAGGTGGTGGCGGTTACATCCTGGCCGCATCGCACACCATTCCGCCAGAGACGCCGGACGAGAATATTTTTGCGATGTATGCCGAAGTTGGCATCAGCCGGGAAGAGATTTTTGATCATGCCGCCCAAATTCGAAGAATAACGCAAGGGGCTTGACCTGATTTATTGGAGAAATTGACATGCCTTATCCGAGTGTAGATCTCGCCAAAGTGAAGACTTATCCCCTGGGAAAACGCGAGAATCGCGTGGCGCTGGAAGATCTCGTCTCCCCAACCAGCGCGTATAAGCAGTTTGATTCATCAGAATTGCTCGAAGTGTCCTCCCGGATTGCTGTTGCGCGCAAAAATGGGAAGCCTGTAATTGTTATGTTTGGCGGCCACGTCATCAAGCGTGGATTGGCGCCCCTGGTGATTGACCTGTTGAATCGGGGAGTAATCACGCACTTGGCCTCGAACGGGGCGGCCACTATCCATGATTTTGAGATTGCATTTCAAGGTCACACCAGCGAGGATGTGCTTAAAAGCCTGGAAGATGGCAGCTTTGGCATGGCGGAAGAAACCGGCCTGTTGATGAACTCCGCCATTCAGCGTGGAGCAAACGAGGGGCTGGGCCTTGGCGAATCGCTGGGACGGCTGATTGCCGAAGATCCGCGCTTTGTTTATCGCGAGAACAGTGTCTTATATGCGGCCTATAGACTGGGCATTCCCTACACGGTGCACATTGCGATTGGCACAGACATCATACATCAGCACCCCCGGGCAGATTTTGCGGCGATTGGCTGGGCCAGCGGGCAGGATTTTAAGATCTTCTCCCGGGCAGTTTGTGATTTGGAAGGCGGCGTTTTCTGTAATTTTGGATCGTCGGTAATTGGCCCGGAAGTGTTTCTAAAAGCGATCTCAATTGCGCGCAACCTGGGCCAAACCGTCAAGGTGTTTACGACCGCTAATTTTGATTTGATCCCTTTGGACGATTACCGCAAACCGATCGGTGATGATGATCCGGATTATTACTACCGTCCGCGCAAAAACATCGTCAATCGTCCGGTTGCGTTGGGTGGACGGGGCTATCACATTTGTGGCGACCACCGCGATACGCTTCCCACGCTCTATCATCAGGTGGTATCCCAACTACAGCCGATTCAATCTGTCAGTCAGAATTCCGCCAGTCCGGCAGGAGAATCGAACCTGTTTTCCGCTGAAAACCCACAGGCGGCGGAAATTCTCGAATCCATGCTGAGTGAATTTCCGGTACTGGCCCCGCTGCGCGCGGATTTGGTGCGCAGCTACACTGTGCTCAAACGCTGCTTCCTGACGGGTGGCACGCTTTATTTGGCGGGAAACGGCGGCAGTATGTCCGATGCGCTGCACATCAGCGGCGAACTGGATAAGGCCTACAAAAAACAACGCCCCATTCCCGCGGCACACGCCCTGCGCCTGGCAGATGTTCCGGGCGGCGATGACCTGGCCGGATGTCTGCAGGTCGGTCTGCGCAGCATGGTGTTGGGGAATAATCCGGCCCTGGCCAGCGCCGTGGAAAATGACTTCAGCAAACCCTACCTGGGGTATGCCCAGGAACTGTATGCCCTGGCACACGCCGGGGATGTTTTCCTGGGCATTAGCACGAGCGGAAATGCAAAGAACATTCTCTACACGGTGCAAACTGCGCGCCTTTTGAACATGACCACCATCGGGCTGACCGGTGAAGGTGGTGGGCGATTAGCGCAGCAGGCTGATATTGTGATCCATGCCCCAGCGAAGGAAACCGCGGTGATACAAACCTGGCATTTGCATATCTATCACTGTCTGTGTGAAATGCTGGAAGCCCAAATTTTCTCCACGCTGGATGGGCAATGACCGTCCCTCTTTCGCGCGCTCGACTGGAGCAAATCCTGGAGGCATTCAAAAGCCTGCGCATTGGCGTGGTGGGAGATTTCACCCTGGATGGCTATTGGTATGCCGATATGGAGCAATCCAAGCTTTCGCGCGAGACCGCCACCTTTCCACGTCCGATCATCCGCGAGACCTATTCGCTGGGCGGAGCTGCGAACGCGGCCTGGAATCTTGCTGATTTGGGAGTGGGAGCCGTGCGGGGTTTTAGCGTGATTGGAAATGACTGGCGCGGAAAAATCCTGCGTGATTTATCCGCAGATGCGAACATCCAGAGTGAAGGATTGCTAAACCAGCTTGACCGTCAGACGCCTTTTTATGGAAAAGTGATGTTGACCGCCGGCGGGCGGCGCGCGCAGGAAGACGCCCGCCTGGATTTTATTAATACTCAACCGCTCTCACCCGAAATTGAAGCTGCCCTGCTCGCTGCTGTCGAAACAGCTCTCGCAACGCTGGACGGATTAATGATTGCGGATTATCAGCCGGTGGGCGTGATCACGGCCCGAGTCACGCAGGGACTGCTCAAGTTAGCTGGAGCGCATGATCAAAAGCCCTTTGTCGTGGATTCGCGTGAGCGCGCTGGTGAATTTCGCCAGTTGATCTTGAAACCGAATGACACGGAAGCCGCCCGCTTATTTTTCCCCGAACGGAATGTCGCCGCAGTTGCGCTTTCAGAATTGCGGCAGGCAGCTATTGAGCACAACCGGCAAACCGGTCAACCGATCATCGTCACCCGTGGCGAACAGGGCTGCCTGGTGGCATTCGCCGGGGAATGCGTCAGCCTGCCGGGAGTGCAGGTTCCGCCGCCGCTCGATCCAGTCGGCGCCGGGGATGCCTTCCTAGCGTCCTTCACCGCAGCCCTGGCAAGCGGAGCAAATCCGATGGAAGCGGCCAGCCTGGCGAATCTGTCCGCCGCAGTAACGGTCACCAAAGTTGGCGTCACCGGCACTGCCAAGCCCGCGGAAATCCTATCCATGTATGACCGCTGGGTATCCCAAATAAACTGAATAGATCGAGAGTGCCGCCCCGGCACTTTTGGAGGTCTTTTTTGAATAAACCAATCAATCCCAAAGAATATCCACCGCCCTATATCCTGGGGTTGGACATCGGAGGAACGAAAACTGCCCTGATTTGGGGTACTTTAAATGCGGAAGTTGTGGCGCGGGATGTGATTCCAACCCCGGCAGCCGCTGATTTTGAAACAGCGCTGCAAATTATCTGTGCGGCCATCGATAAATTTCTTGGGCAGTTGAGCACTGCCGGTTTTCGAGCGCCGCAGGCAATCAGCATTTCAATCGGCGGCCCGTTAAATATCGAAGCGGGTATTCTCCATTCGCCGCCGCATTTGGCGAACTGGGGAGAAGCAGGCTTAAAAAAATACATCACTGAACGTTATAACTTACCTGTCTTTGTAGAGCACGATGGTAATGCGGGCGCATTGGCAGAGTTTTATTTTGGCGCTGGTCGTGGTGCCCGCAATTTGATTTTTCTAACCATGGGAACGGGGTTGGGCGCAGGCTTGATCTTGAATGGCGCCATTTATCACGGAACAACCGATTCGGCCGGTGAGGTTGGGCATATTCGACTTTCCGAGGAAGGTCCCACCGAATACGGAAAGGTCGGCTCGTGGGAGGCATTTGCCTGCGGTGCCGGAATCTCAAAATTGGCCCATTTACGCAATCCCGGGGAGTTCCCACCCGCAATCACGACCGCAGAAATCGTCCAACGCGCATTAAACGGCGATTCGGCCGCGTTGGATATCATCCATGAAGTGGGGACGTGGATGGGAAAAGGGCTGTCCATCCTGGTGGATGTGCTCAACCCGGAACTGATTATCATCGGCACGTTGGGAATTCTATTAGGTGACCTGGTGCTTGCGCCCGCGCGCGAAATCCTGGAAAAAGAAGCCTTGCCCATTTCCAACCGGGCCTGTAAAATCATCCCGGCGCAGTTGGGCAGTTCGTTAATGGATGTGGGCTGCTTGATGGCAGCCTTTGATGCCTACCGCAACCACAAATTACTTCTGGAAGAATGATCCGGCGAATTCATATTGGTGGCATGCACTGTGCCAACGGCGGAACAGCAACAAGCGGGAAAGTGACTGGCTGTAACGTTGAGTCCGGTAATCTGTTGAAAATTCCCCAGTGCTGTAAACTTTTGCCCTTTTAGGATCACGAAAGATCAACCAGTTGAATTTCATAGTGCGACAGGTAACTTTCTTACAGTTAGTAATTAAGATATAATCAATTGCTTTCAGCTGGAAAAATGCTATTTATACCGGGTTGCTGAATTTGAGTTTGTGATAGCTGATTTCATCAGCCGCATAAATTCCAAACGGTGAGTTGCACAATGAGAAAATTGATTACCTCAGGGTAGAATCTCATGGATTGAACCCTATCGCGAACCTGACAGGAGAAAAAATGAACGAAAAAGAAAATTTTGTTAAGCTGTATACCAGCCAACTGATCGATGTATTAAATGCGTTACCTGAAGATAAGCTTCATGAAATCAACAATGTTTTGCAGGACGCCCGCGAAACTGGCAAGCAAATCTTTGTCATTGGTAATGGCGGGAGCGCTGCCGCAGCTTCGCATATGGTCTGTGATTTTGCCAAAAACACTCGCGAAGACGGCAAAAATCGCATGCGCGCGATTTGTCTCAACGATAACACGCCCTCCGTCATGGCTTATGCAAACGACGAAGGCTATGATGTGATATTTTCTGAACAACTACTCAATCTCGGCCGGCCTGGAGATATATTGATTGCTATCAGCGGATCGGGAAATTCAGCCAATATTTTGAAGGCGCTTGAAACCGCCCGCCAGATGGATATTAAAATTATCGGCCTGACTGGTTTCAAGGGTGGCAAAATGAAGGCTCTAACCGATATCTGTCTGATTGTGCCCAGCGACAGCATGGAAATGATCGAAGATGTCCACCTGATTATTAATCATATTCTGGCAGGCTTGCTGCGCGGCGCTGTAATGTATGGACATTAACCCGAACCTGACTGTGGATTCAAGTAAAGATCTCGTGCTCGCTCTGGATTTTGGAGGAACGAAGCTTGCTGCCGCAGTTGTGGATTTGGGGAAAGGGGAAATTGTCAGCCCGGTTATTCGTCGGAAAACCCCGGTTGCTGAGGGTGCCAGCGGCACGCTCAAGGCCATGATCGCGTGTGGCGCGAAGGCCCTCGCTACTTTTGATGCTCCCCAATCAGTGCAGGCGGTTGGAATCAGCTTTGGTGGTCCGGTCAGCAATGACCGCAAAACCGTGTTGCAATCCAACCATGTGGCTGACTGGAATGGCGCGCCCCTGGTGGCGGATATCAGCCGGGCTTTCCAGTTACCGGCGCTGATGGATAACGACGGGAATGTGGCTGCGTTGGGGGAGTGGTGGTTTGGAGGTCATCGCCAGTTGGATAATTTGGCTTATGTCCAGATCAGTACCGGCGTGGGCGGCGGATTTATCCTTGACCGAAAACTGTATCGTGGTTCCGGGTTAGCCGGGGAACTGGGACACTATCTCGTTGAACCAGATGGCCCGCAATGTTCCTGTGGGCGCAAGGGCTGCCTGGAAAGTGTCTGTTCCGGTTGGGCGATTGCGCGCGATGGGCGTGCTGCGCTTGCCAAAAATCCTGCAGGATGTCCGACTCTGGCGCGGTTGAGTCAGAACAAGCCCGAAGCGGTCACCGCTGCCATGGTTTTTGGCGCCTGCTCCGCGCTTGACCCGGCCTGCGTCGCAATTGTTCGCGGCGCTTTGCAGAAACTTGCCGTCATGGTCGTGAACCTGATTACCTGTACCGATCCGCAGGTGGTGGTGCTTGGTGGAGGTATCACTCGTTCCAGGGATATTTTTGAGCAATATTTCATACCCATGGTTCAAGAGCAGATGCATCCGTTTTTCAGCGGGCGCTGTCAGGTCAAAATCTCGACTTTGAATGGTGATGAGCTTCTTTTGGGAGCGGCCTTATTAACACAAGAAAAGAGCCAGGATTAAATTCCCTGGCTCTTTTTTACAGCAAAATCTGGTTCAGGATTTGATCGATCTCGCTTTCGGTGGCGTCCACATCGATGCCTTTCACCAGGAACCAATCCTCAATCAATTCTGCGCAGTTGCCTGGTTCGATTGTGGTCAGCGGGGAGAGTGATTCCAATTCTACGCACTTATGACTCCACTGCAAAAACGACTGGACAAAACTCATCCAGATTGTACCCTCCTCGATTGGTGGATTGTTTAATATAA
>CAILYI010000200.1 GCA_903838415.1 uncultured Anaerolineae bacterium
CTGGCGAGATGTTCCTCGGCCGCCAGAAAGCCCTCGCTGGTGGATTTTTGTTGAACGAACTTGAGATTATCCTGGGCCTTGGCGAGACTCGTCTGGGCAGCGTCCACTTCAGCAAGGAAGGCGGCTTTTTGTTCGGATTTGTTAAAATACCAGGAAGGTTGATTAAATTCAGTCGGTGTGGATTTCTGCCAGTCGGCAATGCGGTTGGCCTTATCTTCGGTCAGGGCCACCGTCAGCGCAGAATCGTACTGGGCCTGCGCGGAGGCGACCGCCGCCTCGGATGTGGTGGCCGCCGCTTTGGCGGTATTCAAGCTGGCGGTGGCGACGTCTTTTTGCGCTTTTAGCAGGCTATCGTCCAGGCGGAATAAAACATCCCCGGCTTTGACGGAGTCACCTTCATTAACATTTACTTCGACTACTTTGCCGGAAATCTCCGGAGCAAGCGAAATCTCAGCCGATTCAACCGTGCCGGAGGCGGTCAGCGCGCCGGTTTGGGCTGTCGCACCGTTGGCAAAAAAGATGAAATACACACCTGCCGAGATAACCAGCAGCAGGACGACGATAATCACGGGCAAAGGGGGGCGATTTTGTGACATGGGAAACTCCTGAATGCAGAATGGTAAATGCGAAATGGCAAACGACTAATCAAGGCGTTTTCGAAAGCGCAGCGCCGCGGCGCCCATGATGACCACCCCAAAGATGGTCAGGGCGATTACATCGGGCAGAATGCTTTCAAGGCCAACGCCTTTGAGCAATAGTACGCGGATGATGGATAGGTAATAACGCAGCGGCATGGCGTAAGAAATGTAATACAGCACTTTGGGCATGGCTTCAAGCGGGAAAAAGAAACCGGAGAGAAAAATGCTCGGCAGCAGCGTCATCCAGACTGTCAGCATGGCTTCCTGCTGAGTATTGGCCACCGTGGAAGCCAGCAGCCCCACGCCCAGCCCGGAGAGCAGGAAAATGACCGAAATCAGGACGATCAATAACATTGAGCCGCGAATGGGAATACCAAACCACCAGTGCCCCACCAGCAGGACTTCCAGCGTGTCGAACAAACCGAGCAACGTGTACGGCAAGATCTTGCCGAGCACCAACTCCCAGGACCGGATCGGCGTGACGATCAATTGCTCAATGGTGCCGCGTTCACGCTCGCGGACCACCGCGGAAGCGGTCAGAATGGCAGTGATGGCATACAGAATCATGCCAATCACGCCGGGGATCATAAAGTAAGCGCTGATCAGATCCGGGTTATACCAAACGGTGGTGCGCACATCCACCGGCGGCTGGAGTTTGAAACTCTGTCCGCTGCGAATGGCTTTTTCAGACAGGATGCTGGTGGCGTGGCTTTGTCCGATCAACTTCGCGCCGGAGAGCGCCGTCGAGGCGACTGTTGGGTCAGACCCATCGATGATAATCATCACCTGGGCATTTCCTTCGCGGAGCCGTGCGGCATAGTCTGGCGGAATGATCAACCCAGCTTCAGCCTTGCCAGATTCGATCAGCTTCTGAATTTCGACATCAGACTCCACCGAATAGGAGACTTTGAAATAGTCAGCAGCGCGATAGGCATCCAGCAAGGCGCGCGCTTCCGGGCTGTGACTCTGGTCGAAGACCGCCAGCGGAACATTGCGCACATCATTGGTGGCAGCATATCCCAAAAGGAATAATTGTAAGATTGGAATCACCAGGCTCAGCGCCAGAGTGCGCTTGTCACGGAAAATCTGGATGAATTCCTTGCGGATGATCGAGAAAAGACGAGAGTTCATAGGGGCTCCGAAATACTGAATTATGAAAGATGAATTATGAAGAGTAAAAATTCAGAATTCATAATTCCGATTTTTGATTTTCCAAGATACCATGCATGAAAATTTCCATGAAATCTTCCAGGGTTACATCGCGAAGACCGGCTGGCATGGAAACATTCGTCAGCAGGATTTGGGTCAAATAAAAAGCCATGAGATTGCCAATAAAAACCCGAATCAAGCTCGATGTGGGGATATTTTCACGCACACCACATTCCGGGGCAGAAAAACGCTGGATTAACGGCAAGGCCAGCGGGAAAATCGTCTCAATCAATTTTGGAAAGTGCCTGCCGTTGAATTCAACAATTTCAATAAACATCAACTTGATAAAATCTGGATTCTCCCCCATTTCATCCTGCACCAACCGCGCCGCATTGCGCACAAATTCTTCGGTGGTTTTGCCCGGCGTGCGGTGAAGCACTGGGATGATCTGCAAATAAGGATGTTTGGCAATAATCAGCGCCTGGAAAATCTCATCCTTACTGGCGAAATGATTATAAATTCCACCAAGAGCCAGCCCGGCGCGCTCAGCTATCTGCCGCATGGAAGTGGCCGAAAAACCCTTTTCCAGGAACAAACTGTAGGCTGCATCCAGCACAGCTTGTTGGGTACGCTCACCTTTGGTCAACACCTCATCAGCAGTCACAAATTCTCCTAAATGAACGAACGTTCGTTTTTATTCTACTCAAATTCAGGGCTTTGTCAAGGTTCAAAGCAGCAGGGATTCAGCAACAAGTCCGATAATGAAGGGAAAAGGGGGTGGACAGATGGGAGCAGGCAAAAAAGATGGGTTGGATGAGAAAAATTGGTCAAAAGGCTGGGAATGCAGGCCTGTGC
>CAILYI010000201.1 GCA_903838415.1 uncultured Anaerolineae bacterium
CGGCGCGGCGCTGGCCCAGGTCAATGGACTGGGCGTAGCGACCGCCATTTTGGGGCTGAATGCACTGATTAACAATCTCGGCAAACCTGGCGGCGTTTTCCTGACGCCAGACGCCCCGCTCAATGGCGAATACAACGCGGCAGCCACTGCCCAAGAAATGGCAGCCCTGGTTGAAAAGATGAACTCCGGAGCAATCAAAACGCTCTTTGTGCACGGCGTCAACCCGGTTTTTGAACTGCCGGCAGCGCTGGGATTTGAAGCTGCGCTCAGCAAGGTCAAAACCGTCATTTCTTTCGCCTCGTTCCCCGACGAAACCGCCCTGCTGGCTGACTACGTTTTCCCCGATCACACCGCGCTGGAGTCGTTTGGCTACCAACGCATCCCGACCGGTTCAGGACAGGCGCTGCTTTCCGGCGCCCAGCCCGTCGTCGCGCCTTATTACAACACCCGCGCCACCGCCGATCTGCTATTGGCGGCCGGAGCGCTGGCTGGCAGCAAGGCCGCGCTGGCTTTCAAGGATGAAGTCGAATTCATCCAGAGCAAACTGGTTGACCTGGTCAGCGCGCGGGATGGCTATTATTCCGCCGCGGATCTGCCCTCGTTCTGGGTGGAATTCCAGCAGTTTGGCGGCTGGTGGCAAAATGGCAACACCCTGGGCACGCCAAACAATCTCGCGCCGTGGGATAAAGCCCTGGAATTGGCGCCGGTTTCGGAAGGCGACGGTGAATTCCACCTGCTGGCTTACCCGTCCCCCATCCTGGCCGAAGCAGGCGCGAACAAACCCTGGCTGCAGGAAGTCCCCGACCCAACAACGACCGTCATGTGGAATTCGTGGGTTGAAATCAACACGAAAACAGCGGAAGAGCTGGGCATCAAGGATGACGATGTCGTCAAGGTGGTTTCGCCTTTCGGCACGGTGGAAGTTTCAGTATTGATCTATCGGGCCATTCGTCCGGATGTGGTGGCAATTCCATTCGGGCAGGGTCATACCGCTTATGGGCGTTATGCTGAGGGTCGGGGTGTTAATCCCGCCGATTTGTTCGGAAAAACTTTTAATGGTGCTGGTGACCTGGCTTTCGCCGGGATGAAAGTCAAAATCGAGAAGACCGGTAAAAAGCGCCCACTTTCTCGCATGGAAGGCTATACCAAGTTTGAACAGGCCGAGAAGAAGCAGTAACGGTACAGGAGAAGATATGGCTAAACATAATATTCCAGAAGTAAAAGCGGATTGGGAGACAACCCAGGGCGTCTGGGGCATGTCCATCGATATGGATGTCTGTACCGGCTGCCAGGCCTGCGTGGCCGCCTGTGCCATGGAAAATAATATCCCCTTTGTTGGCGAGAAAGACTCGGGCTATGGCCGTTCGCTGCATTGGATGCGGATTGAGCACACCTGGGAAGGCGAATATCCCGAAGTGTCCGCCACCAGCAATCAGCCGGTGATTTGCCAACAGTGCGGAAATGCGCCCTGCGAACCGGTTTGCCCGGTGTTTGCTTCGGTGCACAGTCAATCGGAAGATTTGAACCTGCAAGTTTACAACCGCTGCGTGGGCACGCGCTATTGCGCCAATAACTGCCCGTTCGTGGCGCGCGTCTTCAATATGCGCGATTACGACCGTCCCGACCCGCTGCCCAATCAGTTCAACCCGGATGTGACCGTGCGCCGCCGCGGCATCATGGAAAAATGCACCTTCTGCATCCAGCGCATCCACAAGGGACAGGATCAGGCCAAATCGGAAGGCCGCGAAGTGCTGGACGGCGAAGTCGTTCCGGCCTGCGCGCAAGCCTGCCCGGCAGACGCGATTGTCTTTGGACGGCTGGATGACCCCGAAAGCCGCGTCAGCCAGATGTCGAAAGCCGGGCGCGGAGTCAAGCTGCTGGAAGACCTGGGCACGCTGCCGCGTGTAACGTACCTGAAGGAGGAGAAAACCTATGGCCGTATTGGCTAATTCCGCAGCGCCTCATTCGCACGCTGAAGAACACGACCACGCCGCGCATCTGCGCGAAGAACATCTGATGCTCGACCCGCGTCCACGCGGCGAGATGAACGCGATGGTGATGGAGTCGATGCTCACCACCAGTTGGAAGTTCTGGGTGATTTCCGCCATTCTGGCCGTTGTCGTGGTGATCTGTCTCGGGTATTACTGGGGCTTGATGATTTCGGAAGGCCTGGGCGTGGCCGGCATCAACCGCCCCATTTATTGGGGCATCTTCCTGGTCAACACGGTCTTTTGGATTGGCATCAGCCACGCTGGAACCTTCGTTTCGGCGCTGCTGCGCGTCTTCAAGGCGGAATTTCGCCGTCCTTTCACACGCGCCGCCGAACTGATGACGACCTTCGGCCTGGTGCAGGCCGGTTTGAGCATCTTCATGCACATGGGCCGCATCTGGCTGGCGTACTGGCTCTTCCCGTACCCCAACGAACGCGGACTTTGGCCCAACTTCCACTCGCCGCTTTCCTGGGACTTCCTGGCGATCAATACTTACCTGCTATCGAGCACAATGTATTTGTTCCTGCCGCTCATCCCGGACCTGGCGATGGCGCGTGACCGGTCGACCGGCTGGCGCAAGGTGGTTTATCGCACCCTGGCGCTCGGCTTTCGCGGCACCGAAGGCGAATGGACACATCTGCGCTTTGCCATGAACCTGTTTGCCTTTGCCATTTTGCCGGTCATGTTCTCCGTCCATACCATCGTGTCGTGGGACTTTGCCGCCGCCATGCGCCCCGGTTGGAGTTCGACCATCTTTGGCCCCTACTTCGTGATTGGCGCGCTGCAATCCGGCCTGTCTGCCGTTGCGATGGTGTTGATCGTGGTGCGTGGCACGATGAAGAACATGAAATACTTCATCCGCCCCGAACACCTGGACGCGCTCGGCAAGTTGATGTTGATTATCTCAATGTCCTGGGCCTATTTCTTCTTCAACGACTACATGGTGCAGTGGTATAACGGCGATAAGTGGACCGACATCCTGCTGAAATTCCATGAGGAAGGCCCGCTCGGCTGGATGTGGTACGCTATGTTGATTTTCAACGTCGCCATCCCGTGGCTGACGCTCTGGAACAAGAACATTCGCCGCAACCCGACCGCGCTGTTTATCATCGGCTTCCTGGTCAACATTGCAATGTGGTTTGAACGCTATATCATCATTCCCACATCCCTGAGCATCAACCGCTTCCCCTTTACCTACCAGTTCTATAAGCCGGGCGTGGAAATCCCGCTCAGCATCGGCACCCTGGCACTGTTTATCCTGCTTTACATGCTGGCCTCGCGCATCGTTCCGCTCGTGCCGGTTTGGGAAGTACAGGAAGGCCAGATGGCCCACAGCTTGCGCAAATTCGGTAAAGAGACCGTCGTTACGGTCAGCGATTTGGAATGATGATCTCACCCCTGCCCCTCTCCCGCTTTGGTGGAGGGTGGAGAAGAACTGATGACAGATAAAACCATGCTCCTGGCTTTATTCCCGGACCTAGATCCTGCCGCCCACGCGGTTGAAAAACTGCGTGAACTCGGCGTGAGTGATGAACACGTGAACGTTATTTCCGGCATCCCGGTCACTGAAGCGATGATGGGCCGTCCACAGCAAGCCAGCAACGTCCCGCGACTGGCCCTGGGAGGCGCCGTCGGCGGATTTTTCGTCGGCGCATTGTTGGCCTTCTGGACCCCAACCTCGTATCCGCTCAACGTTGGCGGACAGGCCCTGATCCCCGGCCCACCCAGCGTGGTGGTGATCTTTGAGATGACCATGCTGGGCATGCTGATCAGCACCTTCCTGGGCGTCTTTCTCGACAGCCGCTTTCCGTCCTACGAGCCCAAAGAATACGTGCCCGAAATCAGCGACGGCAAAATTGCCCTGCTGATCGAATGCAACCCGGAAGAAGAAAAGATGATCGAACTCGCCATGACCAAAATTGGCGCTGAATCTGTCAAACACGCGGAGGCGCAAACGCTATGAGCTTCTATCAGCGACTTCTGGTGGTCATCGTCGTCGTAGCGCTCATTTTCGGCGTCTTGATGATTTTCTCCTTCGATATTGTCAAACTGGACTGGATCAGCTTCATGGAAATCCAGCCTTCCTACAAGCCCATGGAGCACCCGCTCCCCGTCGGCGCCCGCTCCATCCCGATCGAGGGCGCCGCGTATGTTGCCGGGCAGGGCGCTCCATCCAACCCGATTGCCACGGATGAAGTTTCGGTGGAACGCGGGCGCGTGTTGTACAGCGTGACCTGCATCCAATGCCACGGCCCCAAGGCGGATGGTAACGGTGTGGTCGGCGGCGCGCTGATGTTCCCGCCCGCCAACCTGACTGGCGACGTGGTTCAGAATAAGCCCGATGGCGCCTTGTTCCTGACTATTTCAAACGGCATTCAGGGCGCCGGTGGGCAAATCCATATGCCCGCGCTGAACGAAAACCTGACCGTGCGCGATCGCTGGGATGTGGTGAATTACCTTCGCACCCTCAAGGCGAGCGCCGCGCCGACACCCAAGCCCTGACGGAGACATCCATGAACGATAGTGCCAAGAAAATCATTTTCACTGTTCTGGTCGGCCTCCCCACCCTGCTGGTAGTTTGGATTTTCGCGCTGTATTTCTTCAGCTGCGGTGCGGATAATTCCTGTTCCAACAACCAGACGCCCGCCCTGACGCCCATCCCCACACTGATTGCGGCCACTATGCCAGCCCCCAAAGTGGGCGCGGAAGCGGCTGCCGCTGCGCCGAAGTGCCGGATCGCCGCCCTGAACCTGATCGGCGCGTGGGTTTCGGCAGGCTATTCTGAAACCGAGCCTTTCAGCTTTACAGACGTCAAGAACACCAACTGCACCGCCACCTTCAAGGATGATGTGCAGGCCCTGTTTGTGACGCCCAACCTGTGGTTTGACGGTGCGCCCGCCTGCACCACCTGTCATCATGCCGATCTCGCCAAAAGCCAGAAGAACATGGATTTGAGCAGCTATGCCGGTATCCTGGCGGGTTCCAACCGCGTGGGCGGCAAACCCAAGGGCGATGACATCCTGGGCGCCGGCAATTGGAACGAGGCGCTGCTCCACAAAATGCTGTACGCCCCCAACGGCAAAACGGAAATTGGCCGTCCGGCCATGCCATTCGGCCGTCCCGCCAGCGTTCCGGCGGAGGGGCCGGTAATTTCCGCGGGCGCCCCGGCCAACGCGGAAGCCGTCGAAACGCCCAAACCGTAAACAAATTCCAGGCCACGAAAGGCTGGGAGTGTCAACCAAAAAGGAACCCGACGAAACGGGTTCCTTTTTGGTTCCTACCGCCCAGAAAAACGGATTTTATTTTGGGGTACAATCACGGAACCATACCACCAGCACCCCACAGGATAAATGATGACCTCCCCCAAAGAAACCTCGTCCGATCGTTCTTCGCTGACCAAATTTGCCTGGCTCTCGATCGCCGCGGCAGTCACCACCATTGCCATGAAATCAATCGCCTACCTGCTGACCGGTTCGGTGGGTTTGCTTTCGGACGCCGTCGAATCGATTGTCAACCTGCTCGGCGCAATCATGGCGCTGGGCATGCTGACGATTGCCGCCCGCCCGGCGGATGACGGTCACGCTTTTGGACATTCCAAGGCCGAATATTTCGCCAGCGTGGTCGAAGGACTGCTGATTCTGGTCGCAGCCGCCGGGATCGCCTACACCGGCATCGAACGCATCTTCAACCCGCGCCCACTCGAACAGGTTGGGATCGGCCTGGCCGTATCAGTAGGCGCTTCGGTGGTCAACTTCGTCGTTTCGCGCATCTTGATGACCGCGGGCAAGAAGCATAACTCCATCACCCTGGAAGCCGATTCGCAGCATTTGATGACCGATGTCTGGACTTCGGTGGGTGTGATCGGCGGCGTAGGCGTGGTGGCGCTGACCGGTTGGACGCGTCTCGACCCGATCGTGGCGTTGATCGTGGCGGTCAATATCATCTGGACCGGGATTGGGCTGGTGCGTCGCTCGGTGGATGGGCTGATGGATGTGGCCTTGCCGGAACCTGAACAGCAGGCCATCGAAGCGGTGATGGCGGAATACCGCAAAAAAAAGGTTGATTTCCACGCCCTGCGCACCCGCCAGGCCGCCTCGCGCCGTTTTCTCTCTGTGCATGTGCTGGTGCCCGGCCTCTGGACGGTGCACGATGCCCATCACATAGCTGAAGACTTTGAAGGCGCCATTCGCGCCGTCCTGGGAGATGCCGTCATCACCACGCACCTGGAGCCGATCGACGACGAAATCTCCATGGACGATATCCACGATCAATAGTTTTCCCCGGCCACGCCGCTCAAGAACAGCCCGCCTCACACGAGACGGGCTGTTTTTGTTTGGGACGGCCCGTCAACCGCTTTTTATCCTGCCGAATCGAGCCAGCTTGACGGACGAATCGAGCCAGCTTGACGGACGAATCGAGCCAGCTCGACGGACGAATCGAGCCGCTCGACGGACGAATCGAGCCGCTCGACGAACGAATCGAGCCAGCTCGACGAACGAATCGAGCCAGCTCGACGGACGAATCGAGCCGCTCGACGAACGAATCGAGCCAGCTCGACGGACGAATCGAGCCGCTCGACGAACGAATCGAGCCAG
>CAILYI010000202.1 GCA_903838415.1 uncultured Anaerolineae bacterium
GAAAAACCCGATGATATTTTAGTTGCCCAGCTTTTCCGTAATTTTGCTACTTTGGGCAGCATTCATGTGGCTAAATCACCTGTTTCTTCAGCCTAATTGGCGAAGGTATTGTAATGGTGGTAAGTTATACCTCGACTTTTGCACCTTAAAAAACTGAATATTCAAGCAGGGTTTGTAGGGTACATCTTGGTAAATTGGTTGACCGTTGGCAACACAAATTTTTCCTCACCTGGGTCATAGCAGATGAGGCAGCAACCACTATCAGCGGGCTTGATCAGGATGATTTACACATAGCATGCATCAAGGGCATCAGGAGTTGTTGCAAAGACTGCCCTCGAGCCAAGCCTGCGCTGATAAATAGGCCGAGGCACCACAAAGATTGCGCTTGTGAGGCGCGACGCCAAGCGGCTGGATTATCCTCAAGATTCATCTTGAGTAGGAGTTGAAGTCGATTGTGAAGAACAGGGTCGTGTTGGCTGGCACGTAGTAAGCTGTAGACAACGGCGACCAATGCAATATGTCGCTGGATAGCATTGAAGTCCCGTATCTCGTACTGATCCAGACCTTCTTCCTTGCCTTCCTCGTGATAGACCTCTACCGGCCAGCGATGACGTCGTATGCGAGTGATGCCAGCAGCCTGCCAAAATAAGCGGTTGCTGATAAAAAAAGTAGGGTTGTCGGACAGGTCAGCCTGGGAATAATTGATGACCAGGCGTTGTTGGCCAAAATTATGGATATGGTGCGTATTCCAGTAACTGTAGTAGGTTTCGTGCTTTCCCTTGTACGGGACGCCGATTTTATGAAAGACAGGTTTGGCATTGCGCTTTGTGGCATCCAGGTGTTCCTGTTTGAGATGATCGGCAAAATCTTTCAGGGTTTTTGTGTCCGTACTCAAGACTACCCGATCGCCTTCCGCCAACGTGCCTACATAAGGTAAGTGCAGAGTTTGATCAAGAAAGCGACAAAAAGCTGGTTGAGTAAACCAACTGTCAAAAGTAACGGGATGCTCCTCACCAGGATGAGTTTCGACCCATTCTTGGATGAACTTCTGAGCCATGATGAGCTTGCTATCGTATAGTTCACGTAATTCCGGGTGTTGCTTTTCGCGCCGCTGCCAAACGCCCAGCAGATATCCGCGCCATTTTTGTGGATTGGTTTGTTTGAGCTCTTCCTTCGCTGCCTTGATGGGTATGTTGGCTTCTCGAATGCCTTGCTCCAGTTTATCCAGTTCTACTGGTTCCCAAAGTTTGAACATTACTGGGTAATCTGTCTCGTCATCGCTGTAATGAAGCGTAACCAAGTCGTGTGCCCAAACATATGTGCCACTGACATGGTCCCACAGGTTGGCAATTTTCTCAAAATCTTGCCCGTAGTGGCTCAACAAGGTGTCATCCAGGCCAAAAACCCCTCGCGGTTTCATCTGCGTTCCAGGTAGGCTATCCAATACTTTCAACCGCGCATTATTCAGAGATTCCAGACTGAATGGACTTTGGGTCAGCAAGCGGTTCAATGAGCTTTGGTTGCGGCTCTCGACCACAAACAAACGATTGATCCCATCCACGGTCTTGTTTTCAGAGACAATCAATCCGCTTATGTAGCGCTTAAACTCTACGAGCGCGTCTCCAGAAAAAACATCTTCGAAAAATGGCGCGTAATGTTGCACCAATTCAGGAAATTCAACCAAAGGATACATAGGCACCTCCAAGATGATGTTCCTATCTTGTATTGTACCGAGTTTCTTATCCCCTGGCTCACTGCTTGTTTATTCAGTTGTCAAGGTACTGCAAAAGTCGAGTTATACCTTTGCGTTTGACGGATGCGAAGTGGCATTAAATGAATATCGGGAAGCATTTGTATTAAACAATATTTTCAGTTATGGGGTGTAGCACAATTCCTTCGAGGGAATTGTGAAGGAATACTCTCTTGCAGAAAACACCAAAATGTCGATATTCCCAGAGATAATCTTCCATCAGGAATGCCCCTATACGCC
>CAILYI010000203.1 GCA_903838415.1 uncultured Anaerolineae bacterium
AGCTTTCGCTATAATCGCGAAAAGTCATCGTCCCAATTACCAGGGCGATACTTAGCAAAACCATTATTGGAAAATATTCTGATCGAAAAATTTTTCGCATCTACTAACTCCATACACTGTTTATTCACGTAAAACAACTTGACGATTGGCAGCTTATCGCGTTTTTGAAAACAGAAATGCGAATCGAATAGCTGCTGATGGTTTTGCCATATGCCAGTTCGCAAATTAAGCGGGTAAGAAAACCGGCCGAAGAGCAGCCGATTTCGATTGTCAGGGCATATTTCTCCACCAACTTGGGTTGCAATCCTGAAACCCTAACGGAACAATGCGCTTCATTGTCGCAAGGTAGTACTTCAACCTGGCTTCTTTGGGCATATTGACAGCTTTAAAATATTTTTTTACCTGATTGGGGATTTGTTCACACGTGGTCGGAAGATTGTACCCTTGTGGGAAGTTGCCAGAATAACCATTTAATGTGGGCAATCCCATTTCTTGCGACACCAGCATGACGTCGATTTCAGCCACAAAGTCCGGTTTATTTGGGTCATATGCAACCGATAAAATTGAATTTGGTGGCAAGTTTGATGGAATTCTTTGCTTTAGCTGAGTCAACCGCAAAAGACCATCTGCTTTTGGATAATTAATATTAGTAAACAAAGCTGACTCTATAAGTAGCAAACCGGCAACCAGAAAACCAATAGAATAGTAGACAATTAAGGGTTTTTTCTGAGTACGCAGCATGATCTCATCGGTCACCCAGGCACAAAATAAGGCGATTGGCCACATCAATACCAGTTGGATACGTGTAACAGCGCGAATGCTGTTTATTCCGGGAATTTTCCATAGCAACCAATAAAACGAATAGCCTTTGATATTCAATGTAAAAATGACAAGCAAAAGGACTGCCCCGAGGTGAAGCCAGGCCAGGCGGCTATTTTTTGATTTAAAGCGGAGCGCAAGTCCAACCAGCAGCAGCACGGAAACAACGATCCCAGGGAAAAGCTGGTGTTCGTTGCGCATGGAAACGCCTAAGACATTCGCCGAGATAGTTTTCCACAACAGCGAACTATCGGCTATGAAAAAGCTTTTCAGGGTCGGGAGCATGGCAGAAACCGTCACCCAATCACGCGTGAAACCGTAATTCTTTGAAACCTGGTAGTACGGCAATAGCAGCGCAACCAAACCCACCCCAGCCCCACTCATTACAACCAAACTGATAACACGTTCCTGGAAATTAGTTTGAAACCAGGCCTGCTTGAGTTTTCCAGGCCACAGATTAATCTGTTCCATAACCCGAATATCTCTTTCAAAGAATAGCATCAGGGGTATTAAAACAACCAGCAACATAATCAGGAAAAACCCAAGATAGATTGATAAATAAAATTGCCATACAATCCAAAAAACCAGGGCAGCTAACCGAGTCAGCTTGGGCCGATCCAAAAATTCGAGCAAACAAAAGCAAGCCAATGGAATTCCAAAACGATAGAACAGTTGCAGATGCGTCTCTTGGGCTAGCAAAGGAAGGCCGAAAGTAAAGAAGGCTGCTCCAATTCCAACTGCAAAAGGGTTGAATTTATAACGTGAGAGGACATAGCCAGCTGCAGCGTAGTTGAGGAAGAATCCAAACACATACCAACTCTGGAAAGCAGTCTCCCTGCTCAATCCAGTCCAACGCAGGAGCGCATAAAACGGCGCTGAACCGAGCAAATTATCACTGAAAGCGATTACGTTTGGATAGGGGTAGAAGAAAGGCGCATTCCAATACTCTGGATCAAGCCCCTTCACCCAGCGGAAAAAGTGCTCAAGCACATAGTTGTTGAAACGTCCATCCCCCAGGTCCCCAGGTACAAGAGCCCATTGCGTCCCAAAACCCCTGATGACAACCAGCCACAACCCCAGTATAAAAACCAGCCATATCACAGCTTTAGACATGGAGGAAATAAGCTGTTTACTAACAAGCTTTTTGATTGATATGCAGAAAATTGTCACGTAATACCAAGTCCCTTACAATTTCAATCGCTTTTACATACAGAGAATATATCCAAATCCCGAGATTGTTTGTGCCCAATCAGATACATTTCTCACCGCTCACCAAAACCTATCCAAATCGACCTATGGTAAATTTGATGTTTGGTTCCTGTTTCTACGAGCATTGCGGAGAAACTCGGACTGACGTGCTCTTCTCAGGCGCTACTTCCGGCAGAGCTTGCCGTAGTCCCGATAAAGGGATAGTAAAAATCAAGATCTGTAAAACAACTGCTCCAGGTTGATGGTTGCATTCAAGTCGCGGTCAATCACAAACCCACAGTGCTCACACTGATACTTGCGCTCGCCCAGGTTCATGACCTGTTTCACCTGACCACACTGCGAACATCGTTTGGTGGATGGATAAAACCGATCTGCCAGGAGCACTTCACAGCCATACCATGCACTCTTGTAAACAAGCTGCCGCCG
>CAILYI010000204.1 GCA_903838415.1 uncultured Anaerolineae bacterium
CTATGGTATGATTCAACATGGTAATGGGTTCCTCGCATGATTTTGTGTTTCGCAAAACAAGATTATCATGTTTTGAACCCATTACCACGGCTTATTTTCTTATCAGTTAGCGGAAACTAAAGTGTCGTGCTTGTCGAGATAAAGAGAAAACGAACCGCAAAGGCCGCCAAGCGCGAAGCTTATAAAGATTTTCTCCCCGGCACTGCCCGCCAGGTCAGGTGTGGTGCGCTTCGCGGTTCGAAAATTCTTGCAGCCTGGCCTGATGCCAGTGCAGGCCATCGCTGCATCTGCCAAAGAAATGGTGGAAATGCGCGACAACTGGCTCAACCCGACCCCTCCCAGCCTCCCCCGAATCGGAAGAGCGCCGATACAGGGGAGGGGCCCAGGCGCACGCTGACCAACCTGTACAACGCCCGCCCCACCTGGCTTGACCTGGCGTATAAGTGCCTGGATGTCGCTGTCTTCGCCGCCTACGGTTGGCCAACAGACCTGAGCGATGAGCAAATCCTTGAAAGACTGCTGGCGCTCAATTTGCAACGGGCGCGGAAAGTGATCTCCTGAAGTGCGCAATTGGGGTTCATCTGACGAAAGCTAATCCACAAGACCGGCGATATATTGCGAAATTCAAGTAAAACTGATATTTTGACAAGCATATGTCGTTTAATCCAACATATTGCCTTTCCGCGTGCAGCTGTATGTATTTATCCGGTTGTTATTGCCAATCATATCGATTGCAATTCACAACTCTCCGCCAGTTTCCATAATCCGTACATCGGGGAAGTAAACGGTGGGAAAAGAGAAATTCATCTGGGCGAACTGCCAGCTTTTGGCCGTCTGCACAACCACAGCGGTGAAGCGCACCGGCCAGATAAATTTCTCACCGCGCCGCAGTTCGTAGACGGTGTTCGTCCCGCCGCGCAGGATGTTGTGCAACTTCTGTTCGGCGCTTAAGCCGGGTTTATCGATATACGCTTTGACGTACTCCAGGTAAGAGGCGTAGTTTTCCTCTCCGATAGTCTGGGTGACGGTGGCAGTGGCAGCGATCCAACCCACGTCGCCCAGAACATGGATCGAAGCGGATTCCAGATCGATGTGGAAATCGCCCCAGCCTTCCCAATCGCCGTGGACCAGTTCACGGGCCGTTTCGCGGCTCAGGTACCATTCATCGACCCCAGGTTTTTGTCCATTGGTGCCGATGACTTCGACCTGTGGGGAAAACAACTCCATGAAGGCATCCATCTGGCCTAGGTCGCGGCGGGTATAGCCGTCTTGAAAGATTTGTAGTAACTGTTGAATTTCTTGGATGGCGTTCATGTTTTTCCTATGCCTGACGAAAGCATTTTCTGCGCAGTGAGAATAAAAAGCATCTTTTTCGGTTGATGGTTCTGGCCCCATTCGATCTGGTCGAGACAAATTTGGACATCGAACGGGTCAAGCTGATGTTCGTGCTCATAGCGAACGAGTTCCTCGTAAAGGGCATCGGCATCACCCAATTCCTGGCAGGTTTCCACTTCAAGCAGCCCGGATTCCTGGAAGAAGTTGCGCCACCAGCCAGGAGTATGCTGTTTAAGAAAGTCATCGTTGAAAACATCGACCGTCTCGTTGGGGGCTGGCAGCTTGAAGGTGTAGACGAAGGGTGGGTTGGTAAGTTGTTCCGGAGTAAACTCTGCCGAAAGTACCTCGGAACCCAGGCAAAACTGTCCGCCCGGCTTGAGGTGCTTGAGCAGGCTTTCAAGAACACCGGGGGTGGCTCCGTAAAAATTGAACGAGTTCATACAAAAAATGGCGTCGAATTCGTTTTCGGCATAGGGCAGGGGCTGAGTGGCGTCCATTTGAATGGCTGAGACTTGATTGCCAACGCCTCGCGTGGCGAATTTTTCCTCCAGAAACTCCGCGGAAGTCCATAGATCGATGGCCTTTACTTGCACCCCATAGTGTTTGACCATGAAAATGAGGTTTCGCCTTTGCCACAGCCCAGGTCGAGTACCATCTGTCCGGGCTGCAAGCGCAGGGTGCGTAACATTTTGATTGCCAGGTACAGGCCTACACCGCCGAAAAAGTCGCGGTACAGGTCGTTGCGGGAGTATTCTTGCAACTCGGGGTACGCAGCGCGGTCAGGAGAACGGAAGGTGCTGAGAATGCGCTGGATTTCGTCATTTGAGCGGTTCATGATCTTATTCCTGGGTGCGATGGTTGGACTGTTGGAAGATCCACAAGCATAACGAGGGCGGCTTTCATGGCGGCTACTGCTCGTTGAGTTTTCGTGCATGGTTTCCTATTCTTTCCAGACCGGGTCGCGTAGCAGGAGCAAAACCACCACAGCGCCGAGTAACAAGGCTGGTAAACCTATCCCGAAGGAGTAAATCACACTGGTGGGGGCAACCACTGCCATGAAAAAGAAACTCAAAGTCTGGTTGTTGAGCGCATGCAGATAAGCCACTGTCCAAACACCTTTTGATTTGAAAACGGCGTAAGCCAGGAAATAAGCCAGGATGATGCAGTAAATCACCATGAATAAGGAGCCAAGCACGGGTTGACCGGGGTAGTTGTAACCCATCCAGATCACCGGCCAGTGCCAGATGCCCCAGATAACACCCAGGATAAAGATGCCGCGAATGCGTCCCAGCTTGATCAATTCGGTTTGCAGGAAACCGCGCCAGCCATATTCCTCACCAAAAGCGATAATCAGACCGAGAAACGGGCCAATAATCACGGTATTCAAGGCGATGGAGAGAAGCAACACGCTGGCTGGCAGGTTGCTTGTTGCCAGTTGTGGAAAAGCGGTTTGCAAATCTACAAGTGTGCCCAACTTGAGGATGTAGTTAAGCCAGGTCTGGAGAGCGAAGAAAGCGACCAGGCCGATCCCAAATCCAAACCAGATGCGTGCCCGGCCTCCGGCCATGCCAGCTTCTACATAGGTCAGCTTTCCACCTTTCAGGCGCAGGGCAACCAGCAGAATCAGTCCCAAAAAGTTGGGAATGAGCAGCAGTCCAGTCAGGGTCACGCCCAGGTCTGGCCGGATCAGACTGGCCAGCGCACCTGCCAGGTACATCCCGGTCAACAGCAGGTAGAAATAAACGAACCGGCGTGAGGCACCCTGATTGGTGCGATAAAAGATTGGGCTGTCTTTGAAGAAAAATGCGCCCAAAAGCATGGCGGAAAAGGCTGGGATTAACATTTGGAACTGCAAAAACAACCCGGCGCCGGGTTTTGCCAGCCCGCCAGTCAGATACAGTACCAAATCTACCAGCCAGGTCATGCCAAAAGTCAGGCCCAGGAACCATCCAACTTGAAACCAATTGACACGATGCGCGGTTGGAAGGGTTTGTTCAGGATTGAAAGTAGTTTGTGTGTTCATACTTACCTCTTTTCTGGCTATGATTTTAAGCTTTCAGCAGCCAAACTCCCCTGCCGTTGGGGGAGTTTGGGACTGGTCAAGTGGATAGTTAAGCATTATGACTTGCGGGCAATCACATACCCATAACTCAGCCAGCGCCCATTATCCTACTGGATGATCCTGGCTTCGCCCTCAGAGTTGGCTTTACAGTAGGGATCGTAGCGGCTGAACTCGTCCCACCAGGCCTAGGCGTCGGGTGCGTAGGCGGCTTCGATGATTTCGAAGCCAGCGGCGCGGCAGGCGGCCTCCGTCTCAGCAATAGTCGCAAAGCATTTGGCCCAGCCTTCAGGGCCAGCGCCTTCGCCGCTGGTGTAGATGGACAGGTCGGCCGGAATGGGAACGTCCAGGTGCATCGGTTCGCCCAGGCCAAAAATACCGCCAGGGCGCAGGATGCGGTAAATCTCATCCAAGCACTTTCGATAGAAATCCGCTCCCAAAATTCCACGCACCATTTCCAGGGTGGTGGTGGAATGGACATAATCGAAGGTGTTGGATGCGAAATGGGTTTCCGGCACGCCCAGTTTTAGCCCAATTACCTGGTTCTCGACACCCCAGGCTCGGGAGTTGCGGTAGAGATGCTCAACGTGCGGAATCCCATCGGTGCGGTCGTCATCCGGATCGAGGCCGATGACCTGGGCCCCGTATTCCTTTACGAGGAAACAGGTCTGATAGCCGCGTTCAATGCCGATGTCACGCAGGCGCGCGCCGGGGCGCAGACCCATCTTTTCAGCCATGAACTCGGTCAGCCGCAGCCCACCGGGGCCGCTGCATTCGGTGTAGATAGTGTTCAGGTCGGTGTATTTGTCAGCTTTTGGATAAGCCTGGGGTGGCATATTGAAGTTCCTATTTTTGCTCAGTCGCGGATATTGCGCAACGCTGTAATAGCCAGGGCCATACCCGAAAGGCTGATCAGGACGAAAATAACGGATATCACTGGGTCAATCGCAACCTGCGCCAGAATCTGGCCGATAATCATCGCTACTAAGGCCGCCCCCATCGTCAGGATTTTGAGCAGTACAACGCAGGCCAGAGTCAAGCCCCAAGGCCGTTTTTGGAGCAGCAGGATGGCGGTGATCAGGCTGGTCGGTACGATCACGCCCAGGTCAAAGGACTGGATGACCATCGTGATGGCTGATTCCAGCCCGGCGGGCGGCTTGCCGGAAAACATGGGCGGATCCACCAATCCGAGCCAGGCCAGGCTGAGGAACCCAGCCACAATGAGAAAGTAGACAGCGATGGTGCGGCGGGGAAACTTATCAGAGATGCGGCTGGCCACTTCATCCGGATCCAGTCCGGAGATAGAGATGATGAATCCAAACAGGCTGAGCGAAAAGATGATCACGTAAACCAGATAAAGCGGGTTGAAAACAGTCAGGAAGGACATCGCGCCGTAAGTGTAGAGGAAATAGCCCAAGCCGCCGGTGAGAAGCAGGCGGCCGCGCAGGGAGCCTTTGCGCGTCAGTACGATCCCCGTGATGAGCAGCGGAATGCCCAAAATCAGAGTGATGACATCCTGGCCGATTTCCTGTGATGATGAATTGACCGTGTCGAAGGCGTAAAGCCCGTGCCCGCGAATCAGCACTGTTTCGCCGCGCAAGGTTTGGAAGGGGTAGGATGCGCCGCTGCCCTGCCAGAAAACTCCGGCTGCGGCGGCAATCAGCGCCAGCGGGATGATGAGCAGCGCGAGGCGAAGGATGGTGGTGGTATTTTTCATGTCAGAAGGTTCCTGATACGTTGGTTATTTTCTGAACGCTATAATTTACTGGAAGAAAGCTAGTGAATTGCTAAGCTAATAGGTAGAGTATTTAGGTATACTTGGCGGATGAGTAAACACCGAAAAGTAATTCTAACTGATGAGCAACGCCAAGAGCTTGAGGCCCTCATCCACTCTGGGAATGCACCAGCCCGCACGCAAACCAGAGCTCGAATTCTTCTGCTGAGTGATACAAACAAAAGCAAAGCGCTCAGCGAAAAACGAATTGCAACGACTATGATATGCTCGGCCCAGACCGTACACAATGTTCGTCATAGGTTCATCGAGCATAACGAGTTAGCAACTGCCTTATATGATCAGCCACGACCCGGGCAGGCTCCGAAAATAACAGGCGAAGTCGAAGCAAAATTGATTGCAATGGTATGCAGTAATCCACCAGAAGGCCGAAAGCGTTGGACCTTGCAATTGGTGGCCGACAAACTGGTCGAACTCAAGATTTTAGACAGTATCAGTGATGTGGCCGTGATGAATTGCCTAAAAAAAATGAACTTAAGCCTTGGCGAGTAAAATCTTGGTGTAGTCCAAAGCCGTCTGCCAAATATGTGGCAAAAATGGAAGATGTTTTAGCCGTTTACGTGCTGCCTTATGATCCAAAACGGCCTGTCGTGTGCGTTGACGAATGTAGCAAAGAACTTCATAGCACGCCGCATGGTCATGTGCCGATGCAAGCTGGGCAGGCGGCGAAACAAGATTATAGTATTACAGCTCAGCATTTGCATTGAACGCGCAAATCATAGAGCATTCTGGAAAGCGGTAGGGAAGTCGGTTTTATAGAAACTTAATACAGCGAATAATACCTGCGAACCCAATTTGGTGATGCGATAAAGGCGAGCGTCTTTTACTTTAGCGATCAAACCATGACCGCGTAGCTTGGCGATCAAGCGAGATATACGCGTGCAACGTTGTTTGCCTTCTTTGTCCGAAGCCGGAGGTTCGGTGTAGAGTTTGTCGCACAAGTCGTGATTGCGGAAACCATTAATGACAAATTCGCCTGACACGACGGCTGCAAACAAATTACGGTCAACGTCTTGAAGAGGATTGAAACGGGCAAAGCGTTTGCCATTTTGAGTATGGCTCCGGCACAAGCTATCCAGGAAAGGAATGGCTTTGCTTTTTAGTTTTGCTTGCGTTAGATGATCGAGATAACGTTGATTGGCTTGCAGACCGACTTCGGCATAGCGATACAGATTGGAAACGCCTTTGCGCATGGGCACCCACCGCAGCTTGCCATCTTCTGTTTGTTGGCAGATTTTGAACTTGCTCGGATTGTTAATAGTTGTTTCCAATCGTAGGACACTGTTTTTGTCGTACATTTTGAGAGAATTGCGTTTGATCGAGTGCTTGACGCGCCAACCTTCGGGTCGTTTTTTGAGATCGGTGGTCACTTCGCCTCGGAAGTTGCCATGCAGCTTGCGCCCAAGAAAGCGTAGAACGTTCTCGCAGACGGTTTTGATAATCGCATGTTCAAAAAGATCGGGAAGGATGGCTGCAAGGGTGGCACGATCTTTGAACATGATGTCAGTAGCGATTTCACACTTGTCGGCTACCCAATAGTAACTGCCAAAGCCCGCTACCTGGATGATATTCAGGATCGGGTTCACCCGGTTGGCCAACGCATTGAGCACTGGCGGCCATACAAAATAGGAGAACTTCTCACAGAACGAATGAGCCGCTTCCAAATTATCAATCCGGGTAAAAGTGTTGTCGTAGCGCTCGTAACCAATACCCTGTTGGTCAAGATAGCGTGCCAGACACTCACGACCATTGACATATACATGCATCTGAAACGGGAACCAGCTTTGCAACCGAACATGAATGAATCCTAACTCAGCATCCAGGTATTAAAAATAAAAGTGCAAACACTTACTTTGGCGACGAACCACTTCAAGTTTATGGGAGACATGGTTGCCCCGTACTGTGAAGGTAGAGCAAGGTTCCAGTGTAGAAAAAGCGCAAATTAATCCTTCTTTCACATTATTTTCTGCTGCGATTTGTTGCGCTAAACTTTCTTTGCTCTGCCCTTTCTTTGCCGTCATGGCTGATTCTAGATACCGAAATGGTCGCGCAGATTGAATTGCCAGTTGTTCAGAATGTTGTTTTATTTGTTGGCTGATCGATTCCACGTAGGGCTTGAAATCTTTTAGCAAAATGCTTTGTCGATTGAGAAACCTGGCAAAGGCGCCATTTGGGTAAAACATCGTGAGATGACCCTTGAAGATCATCCGGTCAAATGTAGTTAGGATTCCGATAATACTGTCTTGGTGTATACATTTGAAATGTATCCATCATGGCCTGTCGTGACATAATGAGAGGTGGTTGCGGGCTTTGTTCCTGCTTATTAATCCTGAATTATGCCACAATGACAGGCCACCTTTCTAAATAATTTGGTTGCGGCTGGAAGCCGCGCTATGGAATGGCTAAACTATATGGAGGCCCTCGGTGGGCAGGCAGCCATCGCCATCGATAATGTGCAGATGTTTGACAGCATGCAGCAATCCAATCAGGAGTTGCTGCATGCCTACGATGCCACCATTACCGGCTGGTCGCACGCCATGGATTTGCGCGACAAGGAAACCGAAGGTCAAACCCTGCGTTCAGATCGACCCTATCGACCCAGTTGGACGGTGGCTCAGGTGCGGGAGCATATCGCCGAAAGATCCGGCCCCCATTTTGATCCGCGGGTGGTGGAAGCTTTCTTCAGCTTTATCGACGAATCGCCCGATTTGCAATAACAATTCTGGAGATAATTACTTTGCTGAAATGCTAAACCGCCTCCACCGGCTGGAAAATACTGGAAGTCAAAATCATTTCAGCGAGAGGACAATTATGATACAGTAAACCTACTCCTTTCGAAGATTTTTACTAGGCGTATGGCTTGACGGGTAGAAAAAGTAGATGAAAAATAAAAACATAATCATCTGTATGGGCTTACTGCTAAATTTATTGGCTGGATGCAGCACTCCGGCATCCACGTCCTCGGCGAGCGCAACCGGCACTTCAATCCCGCCGCAAAGCCCGACGTTTGCTTCAACATCCCCACTAACGCCGGCGCCTGTCCCCATGACCGATTTTTTGCGCGGCATCTCTTTTGTTGCATGGAGTGAATCGGGCTTTGCCCGTCCAGAGTCAGATTACACACTTTCCCGGATCATCAAGCCAATGGGTGTAACCTGGGTGGCGATCATCCCCACTTGTTTTCAGGAAACAATTACATCCACTCAGATAAAATGTGAAGCGAAATTGGGCTCGCCCAATGATAAATCTTTGCTCCATGCCATCCAGTACGCAAAAAGCATTGGGCTGCGCGTCATGTTGAAACCGCATCTGGATAATTTGGATGCCGGTCACTGGCGTGGTGAGATTTCCATGAAAAATGATGCGGACTGGCAGCTTTGGTTTGCTTCGTATACTGATTACATCACCCATTATGCAAAAATCGCCCAGGACAGCGGCGCCGATTATTTTGTGGTCGGCACAGAACTGGATGGCACGCATATTCGTCCCGATGATTGGCGAAAGGTTATCCAGACAATCCGCACAATTTATCCCGGCCCGCTGACCTACGCATCCAACCATGATGGTGGTGAAACCAGCGTCACATGGTGGGATGCGCTCGATGCAATTGGCGTGGATGCATATTATCCGCTGACTGGCTCTGCCAATCCCACAATCGATCAACTAAAAACTGCCTGGGAGCCTCAAGTTGCGCTGCTTGAATCGCTCTCGCTAAAATGGGATCGACCGGTAATTTTCACCGAAGCGGGTTACCAAAGTACGGACGGCACAAACCGTGAGCCGTGGGGAACCTCCACGGAAAATGGCCTCGATTTACAAGAACAAGCCGATTGTTATCAAGCGCTCATCGAGACCTTTGGTCCCAAAGGCTGGTGGCAAGGTATCTTTTGGTGGGGCGGCCAGGTTGAACCCACTGAAGGCGGATTAGTCAATCAAAACTTTAGCATTTATGGAAAACCAGCCGAGGACGTTGTACGCGCATTTTACGATCAAGCCCCGCATCCCACAACAACCCCTATTCCCAATTACATTCCTGACGAAAGCAACCGGCTTGTTATTTACGATGACGCTTTAGGAGCTGGCTGGGAGAACTGGTCCTGGGCGACGGCTCTTGACCTGGCGTCAACAGAAAACATCCTGGCTGGGAAAAATGCCATCAAGGTTACCCTGACAGGTTGGACCGCGGTTTCATTTCATCACTTGCCAGTCGATACAACCTCCTATGAATTCCTTGAGTTTTATATTTTTATTAAGGATATTCAGCAAGATAAATACCCACACGTCAGCGCTTTCTTTTTCGATCGCACTGAAGTTCCAATGCTTTATAAGCCTGATATCTCGCTGCCTGCTTATGTGGAAGGTGGAGATTTAACACCGGGCGCCTGGCATCAAATCCGCATTCCACTGGCTGAGTTGGGCATAGCAGATACGGACATAACCATGCTGGCTTTGGGGCATCAATCCAATGAAGGGGTTGTCAATTTTTATCTGGATGATATTTCTCTGGTCGGCGCCAGGTAATAGCTTGGACGCATTGTAAATAAGGTCATCGAACCCCATCCCTGTATTTTATGGAAGTTGCTGTCCTTTTGTGAGTGGCGATGGATAGCCATTGTTTTATAATTCCTTCGAAAAAATTTCCCACAATCAAAGAATGCCATACATCGATTCGGTTTGGAGAAGATGAAATCATGAACAAGAAGCTTATTCTGGTTATCGCCATTGTAGTTGTTCTGCTGGCCGCCTGGCAATTTCTAGCGGGTAAAAAAGTATCCGTCCCTGGCGGTCCGCCCACGGCGGCTGTCCAAACCAACAGCGGCGAGCTGCGTGGCTTTCAACAAAATGGGTTGGCTGTTTACCTGGGAATTCCCTATGCCCAGGCGCCGGTTGGCGAGCTGCGCTTCAAGCCTCCGCTTCCTCGTCAGCCCTGGCAGGGAACGTTCGACGCCTATGGTTTCGGGTCTTTTTGTCCGCAGGTTTACGATAATATCGTCATCGATGACCCCCGGGAAGATCTAAATAATGAAGACTGCCTGACCTTGAACATCTGGGCTCCATCCGCTGCGAAGGACAAACGGGCTGTGATGGTGTTCATTCACGGCGGTGGATTTGTGGGTGGTTCCAGCAAGGAAAAGCTATATAGCGGCGATGTGATTGCCCAAAAAGGGGATGTGATTGTTGTCACCTTGAACTACCGTGTCGGCTTGCTGGGTTTCTTTGAATTTTCCGCGCTGGGTGGTTCGGAATATACCGGCAGCGCCGACGCCGGTATCCAAGATCAAATCCTTGGCCTGCGCTGGGTCAAGGAAAATATCGCCGCCTTCGGGGGTGATCCGCAAAATATCACCGTCTTTGGCGAATCTGCCGGTGGCGCCAGTGCCCTGGCCTTGCTCGGAATCGATCAGCCGCAAGATTATTTCAAGCGCATGATCGTGATGAGCGGTTCGCCCTTGCATTCCGCCGAGAACACTCGCAATATCGCCAACCTGCTCAAAAAACAGACCGGTCTCAGTTGGCCAACAGCGTGGAAGATGATGCCAACCGGAGCGTTGATGTTAATCCAGCAAAAGGTGTTGGATGGCGTTGGGTCCCCGCTTTCGGATTTGATCTTTGCGCCAACTTACGGCAGCGATTATGTGGTGAAACGCAGCCCGCTCGAAGCGATTTCATCCGGAAATACCAAGGGAATTGAATTGATGCTCGGCAACATGGCTGATGAGATGAGCTACTGGTCCTTCTATGACACCCCTGAAAGCCATGTTTGCGAACAGACTATCAAAGAGAATCTCTTTACGGCCATTAATCCAGGCATTGAACCGAAACTGCAAGAATTATATGATCTCTATGCTAAAAATCCACAGCGCGTCTGGAAAAAAGAGGGCGACATCCTCCTGGCAATGGGGGATGACTATGCTTTTCGCGTTCAGGCGCTGGATGTTGCCGCGCGGCAATCAGCAATTGCCAGTACCTATTATTACCGGGTGGATTACCCGGTCAACGTGCCTGAGCAGCCCTGCCAGGACAATCGCTCACCGCATGGAGCCGAACTGCCCTTCGTATTTGGCAAAATTGATGAACAGACTGGTTTCGATTTTATTGGCAAAGCGCGCGATGCCAGTGACGCTGCCCAGCGCAGCCAACTGATGGATCAAATGATCCTGGCCTGGACCAACTTTGCCAAAACCGGAGCGCCCAACGGCGGCGACCTGCCAACCTGGCCCGTCTTTGAACCCGACCAGCAGCCGACCATGATCTTCTCGGGGAATTCGCATGTGGAAAACGCGCCTTTCAACGCCGAATATCAGGCCATGTCCACGTTTATGAAAAGCTTCAACGTTTTCGACGCGTTGAAGTAAGTCCTTTTCAGCGATAAAAACAGCCTCTTCGTGAGGCTGTTTTTATCGGAATCCGTAACCGCCTCTGTGCTATTTTGTCGATCAGCAAATTCGTTTTGCTGTACAATTAATGCATCACTGGCGGGTAGTGATTTTGGTTGAGTTTTGGGTGGGTACGATTTTTCCCCCGGCAAGTGGATAGTCCCCAATAGCAGGGACGCTCAGCAACCAACCTATATTTTTTCGTCTTGCCCGCCGCAACAAGCCTTTTTTGTCAGGTTGCTTTCGAATCGCCAACTTGAGAAAAACCAAGGATTCAAAAATGAAATCGTTGCAAGAAAATATGCTTGAATATAAAAAGCAACTGGCGAAGGGGATAATTCAAAAAGCGTATTTGGGGTTGATGGAATATATGACGAGTTTAAGGAATCACTTTACAAATCAATATCCCGATTATTCCGTCCCCGGAAGTATTTATTATGGCTATATGGATATGACATATTTTTCCATTTTGCCGAAATCCTTGAAGAACAGAGACTTAAAGATAGCGGTCGTATTTCTTCATGGCACATGTAGATTCGAAATTTGGTTATCTGGAAAAAATAAGCAGGTTCTTGCGAAATATTGGAAAATTTTTCAAGAAAACAATTGGGATAAATATAAAATTGTGGCACCTGCGAAAGGTATTGATTCTATCGTCGAACATATTTTGGTAAACAATCCGGACTTTGGTAATTTGGATGGTCTGACAAACCAAATAGATAAAGGCACTTTGAAATTTATTCAGGACATTGAGAGTTTCTTATCCCAAGCAGCAGCCGAGCATCGCGCCTGAGGAACCTTTCTCGCTGAAAAGTGTCCCTCGTCCGCCCGCAGGAATGTTAAATGTCGCACAGCACAAACAGCCAATCTCATTTGGAAAAAGCCATGGAAAAACAAAATGTCACGGAAAATGGCCTGCGGGCAAACTTTTATCAAGTTAACGGCAAACAGCGCAGAGTCATCATCTGTTTAGGTGGTTCTGAAGGTGGTTTACCTTTTGCAGATCATGAGGCACACCTTCAAGCGCTTCTTGATCTTGGTCATCCAGTGTTGTGCCTGGCTTATTTCGGTGTAGCTGGACTGCCTCAGTCTCTGGAAAAAATTCCACTTGAGTATTTTGAGCGTGCTTTTGACTGGCTATCCAGGCAACCTGACATCATCAATGAATATGCCATTATTGGCGGTTCCAAGGGTGGAGAACTGGCATTGTTGCTTGCCAGTCGTTACTCACAAGTCAAGGCCGTGATCGCTTCCGTACCAAGCAATGTTGTCTGGCAGGGCATTCCAAGCGGTTTTCCCAGGTCTCCACTTGGATCGTCTTGGTCCTATGCTGGCAATGACTTACCGTTTGTTCCCCTGCAATTTTCGCCCGCACTTATTATGGGATTGATAACTCATCGGTACCGGAAGGCTTATGAGCATGCGCTCCTCAATAAAAAACGGGTCGCGCAAGCCATCATTCCAGTAGAGAAGATTGGCGGACCGGTTCTGCTGATCTCGGGTCGGAAAGATACACTGTGGCCTTCTATGCCGATGTGCGAACAAATCGTCAATCGACTGGCTGCCGATCCCTTCCCATATCCTTATCAGCATGTAGTGATTGGGGAAGGCCATGGCGTGCAAAACGTAGAAACATTCTGGCCCATTGTGACGGGCTTTTTGCGAGAACACTTCAAATAGGTTATATAAAAAAACAACTAAACCCGTGCCCATCTCACCGCCACTCCCGGGATTTGCGCGAGGGGCTGTCGGGCAACTGTCAGTTCCACTGCAATGCCCTCACGAGTGTTGTGGCGTTGAAAATATTGGAGAATCTGAATATGAATAACATTATTGGCAACAAAAAAGAATTGTCACCAGGCCAACGTGAAGACCTGCTCAGAACATTAAAGGCTCGTTTTGAGAACAACGTGAACCGCCATGAAAATCTTCAATGGGCTAAGGAATGCCGAAAAAATAAGTTACCTCAAAGTGGTACCGTCAATGGAATGGCTCGATAGTCAGCAATTCTCAGTATGGATTTGGGGCACAAAAGATCTATGCAAATTGATAAGACAATGCTAAAGTGGTGAGAAAATCTTATCTTGCCTGTTATAAGACAAGGCCACTTGGTGTAAATA
>CAILYI010000205.1 GCA_903838415.1 uncultured Anaerolineae bacterium
TGAACAGGCCTTGACCGAAAGAGAGTTATTTGTCCTGCGTCTGGTATCCAGTGGTGCCAGCAATCAGGAGATTGCCTCGAAGCTTTCCATTTCGGTAAATACCGTGAAAAGCCATATCAAGAACATCCTCGAGAAACTTCAGCTTGAGAACCGTACCCAGGCGGCTACTTATGCTTTACAACACGGTCTGATCTCTTCGCGTGAGAATTAGGCCAGCAAATCATCCTTTTGGGTAGTATGAGCCTGCTCCACGGGGGGGTGTTCCAGGTGTTTATTTAGGATATCCTGATAGTTAGTATTATCACTAATGATTATTCTCTATCAGGAGAGTGCCTATGGCATGATGTATCCGACATTCCCGCGTCAAACTTTATTTGAAGAGATTTTGTTCTCTATAAACATTTCGTTGAACCTAAAATATTTTCGGAGGAAAATAATGACTAAACAAGATTTCCTCACCAAGACCATGTCAGATATTGTTCTTACCCGACGCAGCTTCTTAAAATGGAGCGCAGCCTTGGGTGGATCGGCAGCATTGGCCGGAGGCCTGAGTTATGGCCTGAAAACGGTTGAAGCTGCCACAGCTGCGGGGTCCGATGGCGAGTGGTTACCAGTAGCCTGCTGGCATAACTGCGGTGGACGTTGCGCCAACTATGCACTTGTGAAAGATGGCGTCGTACTTCGGCAGAAGACTGATGATACCCACGAAGATAGCCCTGACTTCCCACAGCAACGTGGCTGTGCACGTGGTCGTTCTCAGCGCAAACAAGTATTCGGCGCTGATCGTCTGAAATACCCCATGAAACGCAAAAACTGGGAACCAGGCGGCGGCAAGAAAGAACTGCGTGGCAAGGACGAATGGGTACGAATCTCTTGGGAAGAAGCATTGGATATTGTAGCCAGTGAGCTAATGCGTATTAAGTCTTCCTTTGGTAATGCATCCATCTTTATACCGCGCACAACCAGCAAACTCCTCAACGCTTTTGGTGGAGCTCTTGATTCTTGGGGTGTTACATCAGAAGGTGCCTGGCCCCAGGTCCGAACCAAAATGACTGGCACACAATATGGTGCTAACGATCGTCTTCAGTTCCGTAAGGCTAAGCTGGTAGTTTGTTGGGGTTCCAACCCGGGTGTCAGCAGCGGTGGTAATCCATTGTTCAACCACTCCCAGGCGAAGAAGGCAGGGGCCAAGTATATTTTTGTCACCCCTGAATACAATCAGTCTGCCCGCGCAATCGCTGATGAGTGGATTCCCGTCAGACCAGGGACCGATACTGCTCTTCTCCTTGGTATGGCATATTACATGATCACCAACAATTTACAAGACCAAGAATTCCTCGATAAATACACCGTAGGTTTCGATGCCGACCATATGGCGGAAGGTGTAGATCCGCAGGAAAACTTTAAAGACTATGTATTAGGTACGTATGACAACACTCCGAAGACACCGGAATGGGCATCTGCGATCTGTGGAACTTCCCCAGTTGCCATTCGCCAATTTGCTCAGGAGATTGCCACCACCAAACCCATGACCATGTTGTCTTCCTCGGCTGCAGCGCGTACATATTATGGTGAACAATTCTGTCAGGCTTACCTTACGGTTGGTTGGATGACAGGCAATGTCGGCATACCTGGTGGAGCCATTTGCCACAATTACCATAATGGTGCCAGCTATGGCGGACCGGCTTTGGTGACTGCTGGCGGATCTGGTTTGAAGGGTATTCCCAACCCGCTTGCCGGTGGTGTCACTGTTGGATATGGTTTCTCAGATCCTGAGAAGACCGAGTTCCAAGCCGTTGCCTACGAGGAGTTTTGGGATGCGATCCTCAATAACGAATATCATGCCACCGTGCGCGGTGTAGTCCCATGTGATATCCGCATGATTTATCGCGTCCAGGAAGGAAATGGCGGTAACGCGCTTAATCAGTGTTCTGGAACAGTCAAAGGTATCCAAGCTTTCCGTAAGGTTGAGTTTGTTGTTGCCAGCGATATTGTCATGTCCACGACCGCAAAATATGCAGACGTGGTGTTCCCGACTACTACTCCTTGGGAACAGGACTTCGGCGGATTTTCGGTGGGTAATCCGGAAATGTTGCTCTGGTACGAAAAAGTCACAGAACCCTTGTTCGAGGCTCGTAATCTCCAGTGGATCGAGCGCGAGTTAGCCAAGCGCCTCGATCTCGACCCCGATGCTCTCTATCCCACGTCACGAACTCAGCAAGTCTTCAATCAACTTGCGGGTGCGAAAGTGATTCTGCCCGATGGTTCTGGTTATGAGCCATTGATTACCATCACAGCTGATGATATTGCAACCCTGGCTGTGGTAGGTGAACCGCAGTCTGGGCGGGTTACGCTGGCCGAGTTCAGGTCGAAGGGTATTTATCAGGTTCCCCGATCGACTGACGATCCCTTTACCTTCATTTCAGGCAAAGCTTATCGTGATGACCCGGTGGCCAATCCACTCAAGACTGCCACTGGCAAATTTGAAATCCATTGCCAGCCCCTGGCGGACCGTATCGCAGCCTATGGCTTTACCAAGATCGCACCCATCGCGAAATATACCCCCAGCATGGAAGGTTATGAAGAAACCTTTTCAGACTTTAATAACCACATTAAGGGTGAATTTCCTTTGCAAGTGATCAATCCACATAGCTTCCGCCGCAGTCACTCAGTATTTGATAATGTCCAACAACTTCGCAAGGCTATTCCTCAGGAATTCGCCATGAATCCACTGGATGCGTATGAACGTGGCATTCGAGAAAATGACTATGTTTTGGTTCGTAGTCGTTGGGGCAAGGTCATCCGTCCTGTTCAGATTACCGAAGCAGTCATGCCTGGTGTTGTTTGCATGGGTGAAGGTGCTTGGGTGGAAATGGATGAGGCACTAGGTATCGATAAAGCTGGCTGTACCAACGTGCTAAATGGTGGAATTCTTTGCGGGCAAGGTCAAGAACCTTGGAATACTTGCATCGTCCAGGTGGAAAAATGGACCGGGACACCGCTGGAAGCTGACCATTTATGGAAACAGCGAATTCCTATTAAAGAGGCGTAGAAATGACAAATCAACTTGGATTTTACTTTGATGCTAGTCTGTGTACCGGCTGTAAGGTTTGCCAGGTCGCATGCCAGGACAAGAATCATCTTCCTCCAGAAATTATATGGCGAAAGGTAGTTCAGTACGGTGGTGGAAATTGGATCCCCCAAGGCGATATTCATGTGCCGAATAATCTAGGCATTGTATCGCTTTCTGCTGCCTGTATGCATTGTGACCAACCAACCTGTATGCAAGTTTGCCCCACCGCCGCCATATCCAAACGTTCGGATGGTGTCGTGTTGATCGACCAGAGCAAGTGTATTGGTTGCCGTTATTGTCAATGGGCCTGCCCATACGACGCCCCCCGCTTCGATGAAGCTGCAGGGGTAATGACCAAGTGCACTTTCTGCGAAGACCTTCTGGGCAAAGGCGAGAACCCGGCCTGTGTGGATGCGTGCGTCATGCGCGCTATCAAATTTGGTGAAATGGATGAATTGCGAGCCAAATATGGCAACGTCAATGCGGTTGAACCTTTACCAGAAGCTAAGTACACCATGCCCTCACTGGTTATCACTCCGCATAAGCATTCGCAAATAAGCGGTACAGGCACAGGTAGGATTCTCAACCTGCCGGAGGAAATGTAATATGAACGTTCACGATTGGGCTTTGATTACCTTTACGATCCTTGTACAGATGTCAGTCGGTTCGATGTGGGTACTTGGGATTACGAACTTCTTTGCGAGCCAAAAATATGGCAAGGAGCAGGCGGATCAGTTGAGCGACCGGGCGCTGGTGGCATTGGTGCCCGTTATTGGGCTCGGTTTCCTGGCCTCGCTGTTACACCTGGGCAACCCCATCAACGCATATCGTGCGGTGACCAACCTGGCGACATCCTGGCTGAGCCGTGAGATATTCTGTGGTGTTGTGTTTGCGCTACTGGCAACCGCCTTTGCTTTCATGCAATGGCGAAAAATTGGCTCATTCATGCTTCGTACTGTATTTGCTTGGCTGGCAGCATTGGTTGGAATAGTGCTTGTCTATTGCATGTCAAGCGTTTACATGCTGCCAGTACAGCCGACCTGGAATAGCTGGACTACACCGGTGACATTCTATACAACAACCTTCCTTCTTGGGACGTTGGCGATGGGTGCGGCTTTTGTAGCCAATTACTCTTATGCACAAAACAAGAATCCGGCGATAAAGGATACTTTATCTGTGCAGATGCGCCAGGCTTTACGCTGGGTTGCATTGGCGGCGATATGCCTGCTCGGAGTCGAATTCGTGGTTCTGCCGATTTATTTGAGCACGCTGACAGTCGGCATGTTAGGCTGGGTCTTGTTCTTGAGACTTGGGCTGGCATTTGTAGGCGCGGGCGTATTCGTAGTCTTTCTGTATCAAAACGCTCTTAGTCTTGGACAAGAGAAAGTACTTGGCAACTTGGCATACTCTGCTTTTGCAATGGTCTTTGTGGCCGAGATACTTGGGCGCTATCTCTTTTATGTACTCCATGTTCAAATCGGACTGTAAAATCGTCTGAAATATCGATGGCCCGCTAGACAATTGGGTTTAGCGGGCCAGGTTTTTCTGTGCTTTTTTGAACACAGTCATCTTCTTTTATTTTGTTTTTCTTATTTGGTGAACATGAAAAACCGCCGATTCTTAATAATTATTGGACTTTGCTTGTTATTGAGTATAAATTTTACAGTTGTTTATGCTCAGACACCTGGGCCATCGGCGGAACCCATCCGAACTATTCTTCTGGCTCAAAGTGGTTACGATCGTGCTAATGCACTGGCCATCTCTCCAGATGGAAAATTACTAGTTGTAGGTAGTTCATTGGGGATTTATTTCTATAATTTCCAAACCGGGCAGGAAGTTCGCTTCATTCCAACTCAAACCTGGGTACGAAGCCTGGTTTTTTCTTCTACTGGTGAGAGTATTGTAACGGGATCATACGACAATGTAATTCGCCTCTGGCGAGTTTCTGATGGGCGATTGTTGCGGGAATTTAAAGGACATACCGCCTGGGTACAAGCGGTTGCATTATCACCTGATGGGGAAACATTAGCATCGGCATCCGATGACAGCACTGTTCGTTTGTGGCATGTTTCGGATGGCTTTGCTTTGAAGATTTTGAAAAAAAATACCACCGGGATCAGGGCGCTTGCCTTTTCTCCAGACAGCAAAATGTTAGCCACTGGGGGTTACGATAAAGTAGTACGCCTTTTGAGCGTTCCGGATGGTACGGTGTTGCACATAATGGAAGGTCATACCGATTGGGTGCGTTGCCTTGCCTTTTCTCCAAACGGGGAAACGCTTGCATCCGGAGGATTTGATACGATAGCGCGACAGTGGCGGGTAATCGATGGCAAGCTGTTGTCGGAACTGAAAGGGCACACATCCAGTGTGCTTAGCATATCCTATTCACCTGATGGTAAGTCTCTCGCCACCGGATCAGTAGATACCACTCTCCGACTTTGGCGCGCTTCAGATGGATTGCCTTTGCGTGTCTTGGCTGGCCATAAAGACTTTGTTTTCAGTGTCTCATTTTCGCCTGATGGAAAAACGTTGGCTTCGGGAGCGGTTAATAATACTGTGCTTTATTGGGATGTTCAGGGGATTAAAGATCTCTCACCGTTGAATGAGACTCCCCCCACTCCATCTCCCGGGGCATCGAAGAATTGTGGTGCATGCCATCATCCACTTGGTTACTTTACCCAACCTGGTGGGGTCAGCGCTCCCCCCCGCGTCCTTGAAGTTGGCTGTGCTACCTGTCATCAGGGTGGCGTGGTTGTAATGAACTGGTGTCCCGCATTTGTGCGAAAATTTGACGGAATTTCTGTGTCTGTGTCGCCTCCCATCTCTTCTGATAAAGTTGGAGTGCCCCAGGGAACCCGTGAGTTAGGTGTTGTCATTTCTACGGTCGGGAACAGCGAGCATTATAAATCTGCCCCGATTATCACCGCTATTCCAATTGGTGGGCAGGTATATTACGCTGGGGGAAGCTCGGCTGATATCAAAGTTATTCTTGAAATCTGGACCGAGACAAATCACGTGACCACATTGACTACATATCCTCAAGACGATGGTAATTTTTCGTTCAATGTAAACATTGGTTCTGACGAAAATGAACTTGATGTGCCAATTGAACAACGTACATGCATTTATTGTCATAGCGACAATAATATAAAACAGCCTTATATGCCGGCTGGAGAAGTCCGCCTAGTCGTCAAGGCGCAAGCCCCAGATGGTATCCAGGCTTCTGATGAAAGATGGATCGTTGTGGATCGTAGCCAAATGATTCCGGCTAGCGTACTGGTTGTTGATGAATATAGCGGGAAACCAGTTCCTGGCATTACTGTACAGGCTAGAACGCGCCTATATAAGTGGCAGGCACGTCAATTTGCAGCGCAGAGTGACATTAATGGTCGGGCTCTTCTTCATATCGAAAGCCTCTCGCAAACACCTACTATTTATAAAATCCAGGTGGACCCAACCTTGGTTGACGGGGTAATGTATGAAGGCGTTGAACCGGTGGAAATGACCATCCATCCCGAGGCAACAGCTACTTCTGAAATTACACTGCATGTGAGAGTTAGCAATGGCAAAATTGACGGGAATGTAAATCGCATCGGTGTTTTTCCTTTGCCTTCTGCGTTACAGGTTTGGGCCGTCCGTGTTTCAGATGGGGTAAGTTTCAAAACAACAGTAACAGAGCACGGCGCATTTGTTTTCGATGACCTGCCTGTCGACAAATACCTGATCACTACGGATTTATATGCATTGGCATTTCAGGGGTTTTATTTAAAAGGAAAAATAATTGACCTTCGAGTGTCCAGTATGGCTGCCGTTAATCTGGACCTTGAACATCTTAAAGGTCAACGACTCGACGGTGTTGTGCGGGATAGCAATCATCAAACAATCCCATTTGCCTGGATAAATGTTGATAAATCAGACTCGAGCGGTGAGGTGATACCTGAATCTGGGAATTATGTGATCAGCGATTTACCAGCTGGAAAGCTAATAGTGAATGTGAGCGCTCCAGGATATTACAGTCAGGTACATCTTTTTGACCCAAATTCGAAGCAGATACCCCAGGTAGACTTTGCTCTTGTGAAACGACCGGAAACCCAGAGTATGTCTTGGGGAAACGGAGTGGTCACCATACCGCCGGAGAGCATGGTCAAATTGGATGGAGAACAGATCGTATTTGAGCAAGGTTGGTTATGGGGTAGCTCGAGCCAGGCACCCACCCTCCTCATTCAATACGGACAGATGAAAATCGCCATTTCTTCGGGTAGATTCGCACTGATCAGCTTGCCAAACCAAGGGGCTTGGCTGTATCTTTTTGAAGGGGATGCAAATATACGATCTGCCAGTTTCCCGGCTCCAGTGAAAATCAATTCTGGATATATGGTTGCTCTGATCGATAATTCTTTGCCAGAGCCGTTCCAGTTCAATGCTATTGTGGGTTCAGCATTACATGGGAATAATGGTGTGCCAATCACACCTATCTGGCAGCCAGATCTCAAGGCCAAGATTTTTGATGGTCTTACACGACTTGGGATCAGCGTGGCGGAACTTATCACATTTATTACATATGCGTTTATTACTATTTTAGTGATCGCTTTGCCTTTAGTCGGTTTATATATTTATCTTGGTCGTCGCAGAAAAAGCGGTTTCTTATGGGATTTTATAAAATCCAATTTCAGATAAGTTGCTATGAAAATTAGATTCATGTTTTTCCTGATGGTCACATTGTTGGTTACAAGTTGTCGAGACTTGCCACCTGAAGTTGTTACCCCGACGAATATTTTATTTGGCAAGCCAATGGAAAATTCAACAGATAAATTAACCATCACTCCAAGCCAAACCAAAACTAAAATTCTGCCAACTTCGACAATAACACTCACGCCAGAAAAACTATCGGCTCCGTTAATGCTCTGGAAGGGCAGCCCACATGCCAACACATATAACCTGAGTAAAGGAGTCAATACATATTGTGCAAAATGCCATTCACCATTTAATTGGGACCCCAAAGCACGAATTGGGACGGCGCCAAATTGTGTATCTTGCAAGCTACGTGCAGAAAAAGAACCTCGGATTTCAAAACAAAACCCGCTGGTTTTGTTAAGCGATTGGAAAAGTATAAATTGTAAAGTCTGTCATGAAACGGATGGGAATGAAATCTCGCCCACTGTCGCATGGTGGAATCAAGAACTTGGAAAGTATGAATTTCTTTCGGATAGTACTGCGCTTTGTAATAAATGCCACATCGATACAAAAAAGATGAGTCATCGGATTGAATTAAAAGACTCTGCCCACTCTGGTTTTGAATGTTTGGATTGTCATGACCCTCACAGCACGGCAGCATCTTGCTCGAATTCTGGTTGTCATGACAATGTTCGCGCGCCAGGTAAATTATCTATCAGTACGCCTGTTGTCGATCATGGCCAAGTAGGTGCTACGGATTGTGATGGCCCAAGCTGCCACGTCTCAGCTACTCAAGTTGCTCTATCCAACTCAACAATTCACGGAGTGGTACATTCTTCAGTTGCCTGTATTGCCTGTCATGTTTCTGGTGGTGGCCAGGTGGGCCGTTCAGAAGTTGATGGAGCCTGGGGAATTTATCAGACAGTGGAAATGGATGGAAATTTGCTAACCTATCCATCCAATTCACACGGCATTACCAGGCAAGTCGATTGTACTCGTTGCCATTTTGATGGTAATCCATGGAAGTTGCTGTTGGTAACCGGACATGAATTTGGGCAATAACGCTATTTTTGGGAAAGCCATGTTAGAGTGTGTGAAACACTGTGTATTTGACACACTCTAACATGGTCGAGATAGACATGCTGTCGTCACAGAAAACGGTTGGCCCTTTCCAGTTTGTTTCAAAAATGTCGTGCTGGTTTGCAATCTAAATTTGTAGAGAAGGGCCTGTCTTAGAAGGAGTTGAACCTATCCTTAGATCCGTGTTTACGGCCGGTTGCTAAAAATAAGTATCGGCTTCATGTTATTGACTACAATCATCAACGATGCTCTCTAGTATGTGACCACTAATTGTTTTCTTTTATGTTGGTCTCCATCTACAGATAATAACGATGAATTATCATAAGCGCGCAGGAGAAAAAATATATGCAACACCTAGAATTTGAAATTCAGAAATCTGTTTTGATGGGGGAGGTTTTGTTGTTCGGTTTGCTTGGAAAAGCCTTGTATCAAAACCTGGATAAGGATTGGCTTGAAACTTTGATTCAGGAAGAAATTTTTGCGGAAGCACCTTTCGGCGCGGAACAGGCAGAAATCAAAAGTGGGCTTGAATTTTTGCAAAGGTGGACTGATGAAAACCGTGATGGTATCTCAGACACTCAGTTTGAAGCATTAACAAAAGATCAATTGCATTTGTTTATCGGTCCCGATAAACTCCTCGTTCCTAGTTGGGAATCGGCATACTTTAATCAGGGACGGCTTGTTTTTCAAGAACAGACCATTCAGGTGCGCGAGTGGTATGCGCGTTTTGGATTAGCGATTGAAACTGTAAATCACGAGCCAGACGATCATATTGGCCCGGAGTTGAGCTTTGTTGCCCATCTCGCCACGCTTGGATTGCAAGTTCTTGAAGATGCCGATGACCAAAATCTTGAGAGCATTCTTCAAGCCCAGCGCGATTTTCTTGGTGAGCATCTTTTGCGCTGGGGCCCAGCCTGGGCAAGATTGGTTGGGGAACATGCCGAAACAGATTTCTATCGTGGTCTGGCGCACCTAACCCATGGAGCGCTTTTGGCAGCCGCAGAAACCCTGCAAATTGAATTGCCCAAAGAGGTAAGACTTTGAGTCTGTTTGACGCCGCAGAACGGTTTGCTTCGATTGACCGTTCACAGGTAGTTTTTAATTCCAAGCATTGCTTGCATGCGCAAGATCAACATTCAAGCTGCACAGCTTGTTTCGACGTGTGTCCGGTCAATGCGATCACTCCAGGTAAGCCACCGGTCCTGATGCTTGAGTCTTGCCAGGCCTGCCTTGCTTGCATCCCAGCCTGCCCGGTGGGCGCATTTCGCGCGGATGATGATGTTTCATCTTTGTTGAATTGCGCCACGCATGTGGAAGGGTTGGGTATTGAATTAATTTGCGGGCTTCATCCTCGGCCAGCGACGAGCGAAAATTCTGAAAACATTGGAATTCGAATCCATGGATGTCTCGCTGGTTTGGGCAGTGGCGCATATTTAACACTTTCTGCGCTCGGCCAGGAACGCGTGTTTCTACGCATGGATGCCTGCGGTGATTGCAAGTGGGGAAGTCTGGCAGGAGAAATTGAATGCCAGGCAGAACGGGCCAATCGTTTCTTGAGTGCATGGGATAAAGAGGATAGTGTCGTTTGCGTCAGCCAAATCGATGCGCAGGTTGAGCGCCCGGTTTGGGACGTGAAAAATCCGCCGCTTTCCCGCCGGGATCTGTTCCGCATGTTGGGTCGCCAGGGCCAGGTGGCCATGGCGCGTGCCATGGAAAATGGCGTGACGACATCCAAGCGCCAGCCGGGGCGTGACAGGATGAGATTATTATCTGCGGTATCTCATCTGCCAGGTTATTCATCGGCTTCATCTGTAAGGTTGAATGGATTTGGTTTCGCCGCATTGGGTATTTCTGATGACTGCACTGCTTGTGGCACGTGCGCCAAAGCCTGCCCAACTGAGGCCTTGCGATTTGAAAAGAACCAGGAAGAGACAGCTTTCAAGCTTGTTTTTTCGCCGAAAAACTGCATCAGTTGTGATCTGTGCGTGCATGTCTGTGTGCCGGCGGCGATCACGCTTGAACATGATCCAATTTTCGAAAGCGTTTTTAGCGCCAAGGAGCCGGTTGTGGTAAATTCTGGTGAACTGATCCGTTGTGAAAGATGCAAGGCAATCATGGCAGCCAGATCAGGTTTGCGTGTGTGCGCACTATGCGAGTATCGTCGCAAGCACCCTTTTGGGTCCATGCTGCCAGCAGAGTTTAATTCTCAAAAAGTAAAAGCGGCAAAGGAGTTGCATTCATGATCATGGATGTTACGGAATTAAGCTTACCTGAAATTAAGAACCCTGTTTTGCGTGATTACGCTGAAAAATATGTCACCATCTATACAGAATTTTTGACTCAAATTGGGCAGTTTGGTCTTGATATTGAAACAGTCGACACGACAGATCCAGTTGCCGAAAAGATAGATGGTTTCCGCGAAAAAGGTTCATTTGTCAGGAATGATGGCAAGAGTATTTATATCAATCGACTTTCGCCATCCTGTCAGGCTTGCCAGACAGGGGTTGGCAGCACAACATTTTTTATCTCACTAAAATGCCACCGTGACTGCTTTTATTGTTTTAACCCAAATCAAGAGGGCTACGAGCACCACCGCCAAAATTCTCGTGACACAATTGCCGAATTGGATGCTTTGCGCGCATCGACCCAACAGACGCGGCATGTGGCATTAACCGGTGGCGAGCCCCTTTTATTTAAAACAGAGACCTTTGAGTTCTTTGAACATGCGCGCCAGTTATTTCCAGCTGCGCATACACGTTTGTATACCAGCGGTGACCATATTGATCATGAGACGCTTGATGCTTTGCAGAAGGCTGGTTTGAAAGAAATCCGTTTCAGCATTCGCATGCATGACCTTGCCAGTGGTCATCGCCAAACTTACGACAAGATAGCTTTGGCCCAAGAATATATTCCGAATGTAATGGTGGAAATGCCAGTTTTGCCGGGTACACTGCCGGAAATGAAACAAGTGCTGGCTGAGCTTGACCGGTTGGGGATTTTTGGAATAAATTTATTGGAGTTTTGTTTCCCGTTGAATAATGCAGATGCTTTTCGGGCGAAGAACTACAAGATTAGAGCTCGACCATTCCGCGTGCTATATGATTATTGGTATGCAGGTGGATTGCCAGTTGCGGGCAGCGAGACAGTTTGCCTTGATTTGATCGATTTTGCTCTGAAATCAGGTTTGAAACTTGGTGTGCATTATTGCTCGTTGGAAAACAAGCATACTGGCCAGGTTTACCAGCAGAATCGTGGATATCATTTGCCAAAGCGGATGTGTTTTTCGCAGAAGGATTATTTCTTGAAAACCGCCAAGGTATTTGGTGAGGATATTCGGGCTGTTCAAAAAATCTTTGACAAAGCGAACTATCGCGACTATGTCGTGAATAGTCAAAATAATTACCTGGAATTCCATGTCAACCAGGTTAGCAGTCTGAAAAAATTGGATGTGGAGATCGGCATATCCAGTAATGTAATCGAGATGCGCGAAAACGAACAGGTAGTTCGCGAATTAAAAGTGGATGTAACGACGCCACAGACTTTCCGTTTTTCAAAAGACATTTGAAGTAATCTGTGCGATTTGTAAAGCAGATCGAGCAGGAAAAGGAGAATAAAATATGTTTGGATTTGGTACCACGGAGCTGATCATCGTGCTCGTTATTGTCATCCTGCTCTTCGGCGTGGGGCGCATTGGCAAGATCGCAGGCGAGTTGGGCAAGGGTGTGCATGATTTCCAGAATGCATTCAAAGCGGATCCTGAAAAAGATAACCCCAAGGAAAATAAAGGCTAGACTTTCATCGTGAAAATAAATGTGACCATCCCCGAAAAACGTAAAAACAGGTGGGGACACTTTCTGCAAGCTTTTGGCCGCGCACACCGCAAGGCAAGTGTGCAGATGGAAAGCTCAGTACCCCTCCTGCAGCATCTTAATGAATTCCGGGTGAGGATATTTAAAGCATTTTTTGCCTTAATCATCACAACCGGGATCAGCTTTGCCTTTTCTGAGCAGTTAATTGAATACCTTGCCCAACCAATCGGTGGGATTGCCAAGCTGGTCTCGATTGAATTGACTGAGAATATTGCCATCTTCATGAAGGTTTCACTTCTGGGTGGTTTTGTTCTGGCGATGCCAGTGATCGTGTACCAGATCGTGGCTTTTATTTTGCCTGGACTAAAACGCAGTGAGAAGATCTGGCTGCTCATCATGGTACCTTTTGCGGCCATTCTATTTGCTGGGGGGGTGGTGTTTACCTGGTTTGTCATGCTACCCACTGCAGTGCCTTTCCTGGCGGGTTTTCTTGGTATTACCACGCAGGTTCGACCAGAAAATTATTTTAACTTCATCACAAACCTGATGTTCTGGATTGGGATCTGTTTTGAAATGCCGCTGGTCATCCTGTTTTTAGCCAAGCTTAAGTTTGTAACGGCCAAACAGCTGGCCAGTGGTTGGCGTTATGCATTGGTGATTATGGCCATTGTAGCCGCGGCTGTCACGCCCACGGTTGATCCAATCAATATGGGGTTGGTCATGGCGCCATTAGCCGGACTATATGTGATCAGTGTTATTTTGGCTGCAATGGTTAATCGAGGTTGACATGAATATTTTTGGCATAGGTGAAAACGAGCTGCTCGTCATCCTGTTGTTGGCAGGTATCGTGCTTGGTCCCGAGAGACTGGTACGCTCGGCACGGGAGATTGGCAAGTTTGTGCGCAACACAAAAGCTTATATTTCTTCACTATCAGGTGAACTAAAAGCCGAACTGGATATCCTGGATGATTTGGACAAAGTCAAAAAGGATTTGTTGAAATAATCCCGGTTGCTGACCGGGTAAAGCAGTTTTCATGATGTTGGTCAACTATGCGACTGTCCGTTTCTATTTCGCCTCACCCACTAGGATGAGGCGAAATAGTACCCGAAATCATGATGCCAGGAACTAAAAAATTGGTTATGATATGGCTAGAATGAATTTCACGAAGTGGGATAAATTCTAAAAAACAAAACTCCGATTCATTTTTCCTAAAGCGGCAAGCCAAGGCAGAATGAGCAGCCACCCCAAGATCACGTGAAGTGATCAGGAGCATGGCAAGGGTTTTTCTGGAAACAGGAAAGCCTCCCGACATCCTGTTCGCCATGGGATGAACTTGGAAAGGAGCTGCTATCAGGTCTTCTTGATGCTGCCTCCTATTCGAGAGTCAGCACCTTTTTTATTAAGGAGCCACGATGGAAGATTTGCAGCAATTTCTCGATGAGTCTTCACGTCATCATAATCACCTTTGTCCGCGCCAGATACTGGGTGTTCGCCTTGGCCTGATGGGTATCCGCCAACTTGAGCTTGAACCTAGTCGCGGAAGTAAGCGTCTCCTGATCATTTCCGAGACGGATGGCTGTTTTGTGGATGGTATCAGCGCCGCCACAGGCAGTACCGTTGGGCATCGTACGCTCAGGATCGATGATTACGGTAAAACCGCTGCAACTTTCGTGGATACAAAAACAGGCCGGGCTGTTCGGGTTGCGCCAACCCTGGATATTCGTGAACGTACTTATGCATTTGTGCCCGGGGAAAGCCGTCATTATTTTGCCCAAATGCAGGCTTATCAGGTGATGCCTGATGCTGCCATGTTTACAGCCCAGGCGGTGATTTTGAACGTTTCTATCGAGCAAATTGTTTCACGCCCTGGGCAGCGCCTGGAGTGTGACATGTGTGGTGAAGAAATCATGAATGAGCGCGAAATTCATGAGAATGGTTTGTCGCTTTGCGTGACCTGCGCACACGGTGGCTATTACACTGCCGCTAAAATTGCCCAGGTGCAGTACACCCTTGAACAGTTTGCGGTGGTATGAAATTAACTGTCAAGTTCTTTGCGACGCTAAAAGCCATGGCACAGACTGATCAGCTTGTGATTGAGCTCAAGGATAATCTGCCCGCTGTGAAGAATTGGCTTGCCGAAATCAGTATTCAAAAACCTGAGCTGGAATCGCCTTCGAAATCGGTCCTGGTGGCGGTCAATGGTGAATTTTCTTTTTCGGAACAGGTCATCACTGCCAACGATCAGATTGCGCTCTTCCCACCGGTTAGTGGAGGTTAGATAAGCATGACGTCCCTGTATTTATTCATCCCTTTAATTGCATTTTTCTACTCTAGCGTGGGATTTGGTGGCGCAACCGGATATCTGGCGGTTATGAGTCTGTTTGGCGTTGAGCCGCAGGTCATGGCCAGCACTGCGCTGATCTTGAATGTGATAGTTGCGGGTATATCCTTCGTCACTTATTTTCGAGCCGGACACATGCGTCGAGATCTGCTGCTGCCCTTTATCACCACATCGGTGCCCGCGGCTTTTATAGGCGGCTTCTTTAAACTCAGCGACCATGTGTATTTGATCGTTTTATATGCCGTGCTGACTTTCGTAGCCATCCGCCTTTTGTTTTTCAGTAAAAAGCAGGATGAAATTGGTTCTCATAATCCGGTGCCATTCTGGTGCGGGATTATGATTGGACTGGTTATCGGTTTACTTTCCGGGATGGTGGGTATTGGTGGTGGAATTTTCCTTTCGCCCATTATTCTCTATGCGGGCTGGGGAAACTCAAAGCAGGCGGCTACGGTTGCGGCGGCCTTTATTGTCCTGAATTCCATTAGCGGATTGTTTGGACGGCTGCTGGGATCAACGTTGATCTTGAACACATTCAGCCTGTCATTAGTGCCGTTGGGTGTGTTGAGCGCGCTTGCTGGCAGCTGGTTTGGCGCACAGCGTTTCAGTAACTTGAATCTACGGCGTCTACTTGGTGTGGCCATGTCTTTTGCTGTCTCTAACTTCTGGTTCACCTTGTGGAGATAACCTGCCAGGGATTTGCGTACGCGGCAGTAAAATTTTTGAGAGTGACATAATCTTGGGAAAAAACTTATGCTGACTGACTCATTCGGACGCACCATCAACTATCTGCGCATCTCGGTAACCGATCGATGTAATCTGCGCTGTGTTTATTGTTTGCCGGGCGAAGGGATCCATTGGCAGGCAAGAGAAGATCAACTTACAGCCGAAGAAATTGTCCGTGTTACAACGAGCATGGCCCAGGTTGGGTTGACACGCGTGCGTCTAACTGGCGGCGAGCCGCTTGTTCGGGCGGATATCGTTGAAATTGTGGCGCGGCTGGCCTCTATTCCTGGTATTCAGGAAGTGAGTCTGACGACGAATGCCATGCTGTTGGAGAAGCTTGCGCAACCCCTGGCTGATGCCGGGCTGACGCGCGTGAACATCAGTCTGGATACCTTGGATCCAGATAAGTTCAGCCGGATTACGCGTGGTGGCGTGATTGATCGCGTCTGGCGAGGGATTGCGGCTGCTGAAAGTGCGCACCTGGGGCCGATCAAGTTAAATACTGTTGTGGTAAATGGCCTGAATTCGGATGAAATTTCCGTCCTGGCACGTTTGTCCATCGAAAATCCCTGGCATATCCGTTTTATTGAATTGATGCCCGTTGGTAACCAGCAGGATTGGGGCGCCGGTTTCCCGATGACCTCGGAGCGTTACATTCCGGTTCAGGAAATGCAATCCCGCCTCAGTTTTTATCATCTCGAACCGGTTGAATCTCCGGTGGGAAATGGACCGGCACGCACCTTCCGAATTCCGGGCGCTTTAGGCACAGTCGGTTTTATTTCCCCCCTGGGCGAACATTTTTGCCAGAACTGCAATCGCCTGCGTCTGACGGCGGACGGTTTTTTGCGTCCCTGCCTGTTGCTGGATGGTGAAATCAATGTCCGGGATGCTTTACGTACAAACCAACCCGTTCTCGCTTTAATCCAAAAAGCTGTGAATGCAAAACCGAAGGGGCATGAGTTATTTATGGAGCATTATCCCGAATCTCGCCGCATGGCGCAGATCGGGGGGTAGTATCTGTCTAGTAATATCCGGTCTTTTTTGTGCGCTATTATGTATAATGAATGTATGTTTACAACAATTTTAGCCACAAAACTTTACACCCTCCTGCCACGGTCTAAAATTGTCCCGCGTCCCCACCTGATTGAGAAGCTCAACGCTGGTATCTCGGCGGACCGCAAACTGACCCTGATCTCCGCCCCGGCTGGCTTTGGCAAAACCACGCTGCTCAGCGAATGGGGCGCAAGTTGCGGACGGCCGGTTGCCTGGTTTTCCCTGGACGAAGGCGATAACGACTCTGTCCGCTTTTTGACCTACCTTGTTGCTGCCATACAGACAATTCGACCGAATGTTGGGGAAGGTGTGTTGCGATTACTCCAATCTCCGCAGCCACCGCCACCCGAATCTATTTTAACAGCCCTGCTCAATGAAATCACCACCATTCCGGATAATTTCATTCTCATCCTGGATGACTACCACCTTGTGGATGCCAAAGCGATTGACAACGCCCTGACCTTTCTCCTTGAGCACCAGCCGCCACAAATGCACTTGGTCATTACCACCCGTGAGGATCCCAATCTGCCCCTGGCACGCTTACGCGTTCGCGGCCAATTAACCGAACTGCGCGCCGTTGATTTGCGTTTTACCCCCTCCGAAGCCGCCGAATTTCTCAACCAGGTCATGAGCCTGAACCTCACCGCCGAAAATATTTCCGCGCTGGAAGCCCGAACGGAAGGCTGGGTTGCGGGGCTGCAATTAGCCGCACTATCGCTGCAAGGTCACCAGGATGTTCCCGGATTCATCCAGGCCTTCGCCGGCGATCACCGCTATATCGTGGATTATCTGGTCGAGGAGGTCCTGCAGCGCCAGTCTGAATCTGTTCGCAGCTTCCTGCTCCAGACCGCCATCCTTGATCGCTTGAATGGTTCGCTGTGTGAGGCTGTCACCGGTCAGCCGGGAGGCAAGGCGCGCCTGGAAACCTTGCAGCGCGGCAACTTCTTTCTCATTCCGCTTGATGACAAGCGTTATTGGTATCGTTACCACCATCTTTTTGCCGATGTGCTTCACATGCATTTGCTGGCGGAGCAGCCCGAACAGGTCCCGGCCTTGCATCGACGGGCGAGTGAGTGGTATGCGGAGAATGGTTCGCCAGCCGATGCAATCCGCCACGCGCTGGCTGGCAGGGATTTCGAGCGGGCGGCGAACTTGATCGAGCTAGCCGCGCCAGCCATGGGCAGAAATAGACAGGCGGCTGCGTTGCCTGGCTGGCTCAAGTCACTTCCCAACGAGTTGCTCCGCGCCAGACCCGTCCTCAACGTGGCTTATGCCCATTTGTTACTGGATGGTGGCGAGGTCGAGGGCGTGGAGGACCGCCTACGGGACGCCGAATGGTGGCTGGACACGACGGCAGGCAGCCTGGAACGCTCGGGCGCCCCCTCGGCTGAGACTCATCCTGAGCCAGATCGAAGGATGGTTGTCGCGGATGACGATTCATTTCATCGTCTGCCGGGTGCGATCGCGGTTGCCCGTGCTGGACTGGCTCTGGCGCGAGGCGATGTGGCCGGCACCGCAAAATATGCCCGACAGGTACTCGACCTCTTACCCGAGGATGACCATCTCAACCGCGGAGGAACAGCCGGGTTCCTGGGGCTCGCCGCCTGGACGAGTGGTGACCTGGAGGCGGCCCACCGGGCGTTTGCCGAGGGCATGGCTCATTTGCAGATGGCAGGGAACATCTCAGACGTAATCGGGGGCGCAGTCACACTGGCAGATATACGGTTGGCGCAGGGTCGTCCCCGCGAGGCAATGCGAACCTATGAGCAAGCCTTGCAGCTGGCAACGGCCCAGGGCGAACCAGTGTTGCGGGGCACAGCAGACGTGTACGTAGGGCTGAGTGAACTCAATTGTGAGTACAACGAACTAGATACCGTCACCCAGCTTTTGCAGAGAAGCAATGAACTGGGCGAACACACTGGATTTCCGCAAAACCGGTATCGCCGGTGCGTTGTCATGGCCCGCATCCGGGAGGCCCAGGGCGATCTGGACGGCGCGATAGACCTGCTTGATGAGGCAGAGCGCCTGTATGCGAACGCTTTTTCCCCCAATGTACGTCCTATCCCGGCGTTGAAGACGCGGGTGTGGCTTGCGCAGGGCAGGCTGGGTGAAGCCCTGGGCTGGGCGCGTGAGCAGGGGCTGTCCGCACAGGACGAGCTCAGCTACTTGCGCGAGTTCGAGCACATCACCCTGGCCCGGGTGCTTTTGGCTCGCTACAAACATGACCATACAGACAGCGCCATCCGTGATGCAATCGGGTTATTGGAACGTCTTCTAAATGCCGCGCAAGAAGGTGGCAGGATGGGAAGCGTCATTGAAATCCTGGAATTGCAGGCGCTCACTCACCAGGCGCAAGGCGACAGCCCGGCTGCTGTCAACCCGCTGGAGCAAGCCCTGGCGCTGGCAGAATCGGAAGGCTACATCCGCCTGTTCCTGGATGAAGGCTCCCCCATGACACAACTGCTGCGCGAAACTGCCGCGCGTGGGATCCTGCCAGGCTATACGGGCAAGCTGTTGGCAGGATTTGAAGCTGAGGGACAAAGCAGCGCCGGCGAAGCGCCTCTCCGTATTACTCCGGTTTCACAGCCTCTGATCGAGCCGCTCAGTCAGCGTGAGCTTGAAATTCTGCGCTTGTTCAAAACCGAGCTGTCTGGACCCGAAATCGCCCGCGAACTCGTGATCGCCTTGAGCACGGTGCGCACCCATACCAAGAGCATCTTCGGCAAACTCAACGTCAATGACCGCCGGGCAGCCGTCAAACGGGCTGCTGAACTAGGTCTGATCTAGCTGCGCAAAAAACACCGCCCTTACCCTGCCAGGTACGCCAGCATTTCTAGGCTTGCCAGGCAGGGTTTTTGTTTTCACTGACGCCCAAAATATTCAACCATCCTTTACCTTATATCCCCATATTTATCCCCACATGTATTTGTATATTGTATTTAGTTGAAGCAAACAGGCAGTTATGCCGGGTGCCAAACTTTCACACTTATCCGTATCGTTCAAATAAAGGAGATAACCAGATGAACACCAACAAAAACACTGTGACCAGGGAGAGAAAAATGAAAGTAACAACCCCCAACATCATCCGCGCGGCAGGTTTGTCTGCCATGGTGGCAGGCACCATTTTCGCGGTCATTCAGCCGATTCACCCGCCTGACGTTCTTGCGTCTGTCACCACCAGCGCATTCATCATCATCACCTCCTTCAAGGCGGCCATGTCCATCTTTGGGTTGATTGGCATTGCCGGCTTATACGCCCGGCAAGTGGAAAAGACCGGTTGGATGGGTCTGGCCGGTTATCTCCTTCTGACCATCTTCTATGCAATCCAGATGTGCTATTCTTTCGCCGAACCCACGATCCTGCCACTGTTGGCCAAGGTAGCGCCGACGTTTGTGGATAGCGTCATGGCGATGTCGAGAGGCGTGGCTGGCCCGATGGACTTAGGCGCCTTCGCAGTGGTATTCAATATCTTGCCGTTACTTTATTTGCTTGGCCTGCTGCTGTTTGGCATCGCCATCTTCCGCGCCCGCATCCTGTCGCGCTGGGCGGCTGTCCTGCTGGCCTCCTCGGGGCCTCTGGCGATTGCCATGTCCCAGCTTCCGCACCAGTTCGCGCGGTTTGCAGCGGTGCCGATGGGGATCGCGCTGGTCTGGCTCGGATTTTCACTTCTCACTGAACGGCGAGCGTCAGCTTCGGAACCCGTGCTTGGCAAGGTAAGCCCAGAGCTCAGCCAAACCGTAGCCAATTAATTTAGAGACTGCATGAAAATGAATATGGATGGCAGAGAGTACCAAATATCATCTCTACCATCCATATTGTTCAAAATGGAGACAACATAATGAACGTCAGTAAAGTAGTAAAACTTGTGAATACTAATCGGCAGGCTGTCACACCTATGGCCCCGTCGAGAAAAGCCTCTTTAGCGGGAGGCGTGCTCTACCTGCTCACCTTTGTCTCGATGCCGATTGGCTTTCTCTACAGTGCCATCCTGAGCGACCCTAACTACATCGTCGGCCCTGGAACGGATGCTGCTGTCATTATTGGCGGCATCCTGGAGATCATCGTGGCGCTCGCTTGCATTGGTACCGCCGTTGCGTTGTATCCGGTGCTCAAGAAGCAGAACGAAGGGGTCGCATTGGGTTTCATCGGATCACGGGTTCTGGAAGCCAGCACGATCTTCGCTGATGTTGTCTGCCTGCTGGCGGTCGTGACCTTGCGACGGGCTGGTGTCGGAACAGATGCGTTAATCACTGGCAAGACGCTGGTTGTCCTGTATGGCTTGTTCCGCCTCGGACAAAACCTTATGCCGGCTGTGAACGACCTGTTACTTGGCTCCCTGCTCTATCAGTCGCGCCTGGTGCCTCGAATTCTGCCCCTGCTTGGAATCATCGGAGCGCCCCTGCTCATCGCTAACACCATCGTCGTTATGTTCGGCATCACCAGCGGGCCGCTCTATTTGCTGACGGGGATCGGTGTTCTCCCGATCGCGCTATTTGAGTTTTCGCTGGGTGTCTGGCTCACCGTCAAGGGATTCAACCCATCTGCAATCGCTTCTCTGTCTGCAAAAACAGCGACAAGCGAGCTCGTGAGCGCAGCATAGATTTGGAATATGAATATGCAGAGAGGGCATTCGGCCCTCTCTGAAAAAGGTGACTCATGAATAACATGACTCTCTCCCTCGTTAGCGCAATCTTCATTGGGATTGGCGCGACGCTTACTTTTGATCTTTGGGCGCTGTTTCTCAAGATTGTATTTAAGATTGCTCCATCCAACTTCTGTCTGGTCGGGCGCTGGCTTCTAAGCATGCCAGACGGAATCTTTACACATTCAAATATTGGTTCTTCTCCACGGAAGAGTGCAGAATGCACGGTGGGATGGATCGCCCACTACATGACCGGCATCACGTTCGCCATCGCTTTCGTTGCCCTGGCAGGCAGCAACTGGCTTCAGCACCCAACGTTGATCCCCGCAGTCGTCTTTGGGGTCGTCACAGTCATTGCGCCATTCTTCATCATGCAGCCTTTGTTCGGGCTCGGATTTGCGGCATCAAAGACGCCAAATCCTGCGCAGGCAAGACTTCGCAGCTTGATGAACCATGCTGCGTTCGGCGCAGGTCTTACCCTTTTTGGATTGTTGGCAAACCGGTTTTTATGGAGTATGCCCTGACAAATATGCACCCACGCCCTGCTTTCCGGTTAAGGAGCACGCTGATATCAGATAAAATTCCGGTTCTGCTGGCAGGCGTCTTTTCGATAATATGAACACCCAGCCCAATATGGGATCGAATGAAAGAATGAACAAACAGAATCAAGAGGAAACTTATGAACCTTACAGTTAATCATCTCGGCAAGCAATATAAACGTGATTTTTGGGGATTAAAAGATTTTTCCCTTGATATTAAACCAGGCATCCTGGGTTTGCTCGGGCCGAACGGTGCGGGTAAATCGACATTCATGCGCATGCTCGCGACCATCACCAAACCAACAGATGGAACAATCACTTGGAACGGCACAGACGTTGTCAAATCCCCCGACACCTTGCGTGACGTGCTCGGATATTTGCCACAGGATTTTGGGGTTTACCCAAACCTCAGCGCGATTGAATTTCTCGAATACATGGCTGCCATTAAGGGACTGGATGCGGTTTCCGCAAAAAGAAGAATCGACGAACTGCTGCAAATTACGAACCTGGTCGAAGCCGCGAAGCGACCGCTGGGCGGCTATTCGGGCGGCATGAAACAGCGTGTGGGCATCGCTCAGGCATTGCTCAACGATCCGCAACTGCTGATTGTGGATGAACCAACGGTTGGCTTGGATCCTGAAGAGAGAGTACGCTTTAGAAATTTACTCTCAGATCTTTCGGGAGAAAGGATCGTGATCCTCTCCACACACATTGTTTCAGATGTGGAGGCAACCGCCACACAGATTGCGCTGGTCAACAAGGGTCAACTTTTGCGTGAAGCAGCGCCGGAGAACTTGCTTTCCGAACTTGAAAATAAAGTTTGGGAGTGGACGGTCCACAGCGACAACCTGCCCGCCCTTAAACAAAAACATATCGTCAGCGGAACCATCCGGCGCAGTGACGGTGTGCAGGTGCGCGTGGTCAGCACGGACAAGCCTGATTCGAACGCACAAAACGTTTCGCCAAATCTCGAAGACGCTTATTTATTTTTCATCGGTGGCAAAAAATGAAATCCGTGCGCATCATCTACCATTTAGCGCGCGCCGATTTTCTTGAACGAGTGCGCCAGTATAGTTTTCTGGTCATGCTGGGATTGGTGGTCTTCCTCGGCTACCAAACTGCGATTGGCAACATGGCGCTGGAATTGGGCCTATATCGCGGCGAGTTTAATTCCGCGTGGGTCGGCGCAATGATGTCGCTTATCGCGACATTCTTCATCGGCTGGTTTGGTTTTTATCTCGTCAAAGGCTCGGTAGCGCGCGACAGAGAAACCGGCGTTGGGCAAATCATGGCCACCACTCCGCTGACCCGTCCGCTTTATTTGATCGGCAAATGGCTGAGCAACTTCGCCGTGCTCATGGCAATGGTCGCAGTGTTGGCGCTGGCCGCCATTCTGATTCAATTTCTGCAGGGCGAAAACACGCAGATCAATCTGTTGACATTCCTTGCGCCCTTCGTCTTTATCGTCATGCCACTCATGGCCCTGGTTGCGGCAGCTGCAGTCTTATTTGAATCCGTACCTTTTTTACAGGGCGGCTTCGGAAACATCATCTATTTCTTTGCCTTTATCAGCTTCCTGCCGCTTTTCATGGAAAACACTATGCTCAAACAATACCCGGCATTTGACCCAACAGGCTTGGGAATATTGGTAAGCGATATGGGCAAAGCACTCACCGCGATCTATCCTAAATACAACGGTGACTTTTCCCTCGGCGGTGGATTTGTTTCTGCCACCAGAGTCTTCACCTGGAACGGTGTCCAATGGACGCCAGAAATAATCCTGGCCCGCTGCTCTTTGATCGCTCTCGCCATCCTGTTAATCTTTTTCTCTGCCCTTTTCTTCGATAGGTTTGACCCCTCACGGGCAAAACCGCGAAGCGTGCGGATGAAACCCAGCCTAACCAAACCAGACCCGTCACCTGCTTCAACATCCCAGGTATTACTCACCGTTCATCTTACTCCGCTAAACAAGACCGCAAACCGATTCAGCTTCTTCAATGTCTTATTGGCTGAATTAATACTTCTACTCAAGGGACAGCGCTGGTGGTGGTATATCGTCATGGGTGGGATCAACATCGCCTGTCTGGTCGTTCCTTCCGCGGCTGTGCGTGAGTTTGCGCTTCCCAGCGCCTGGGTCTGGCCGATCCTGCTCTGGTCTGCCATTGGCAACCGTGAAATTCATCATAACGTCCAGCAGATGACGTTCTCGTCTGCTTCCCCGTTGTTACGACAACTGCCCGCGCAGTGGCTGGCTGGGTTTATCGTCAGCCTGTTGGTCAGCAGCGGCGCCATTATCCGCCTGAGCGTTGACGGTGATACGGCTGGCTTGCTGGCGTTGCTTTCAGGTGCGTTCTTCATTCCATCCCTGGCATTGGCATCCGGTGTCTGGAGCGGAACCAGCAAGCTGTTTGAGATCCTGTATATGCTGATCTGGTATCTCGGTCCCTTGAACAAACTAATGGAGCTGGATTTTATAGGGTCGCATGGCAATGGCCGCCCCGAATCCTTCATCCCATTTTCCATCGTGTTGATCGTCTTTGCAGTGATCGGCCGCGCAAGGCAAATTCGAACATAGGCTACGTTATATCCGCCCGGTCACAAATTGCGCATTTTTTAGTATAAATAATTTATCCGATCCCGAATCCGTCCACCTGCCGGAGTGGTACAAGATCCGACGCGCAGTTTTTAGAGAAGTCACAGGAGGATTAGTTGAAAACTCTAAAAACCAATACAAAAACGAATGATCGGGAGTAGCGTATATATCTGTGACCCGAACTGGCTGATAAGCCAGATGTGCTTCTACCTGGCATTTGATGCCAATTCATACCATATACAACAGGAGTAAATATGAGCGCAATCTTACAGGTACAAAACCTTGTCAAAAATTATGGTGATTTTAAAGCCGTAAAAGGCGTGTCATTCGACATTGAGGAAGGAGAGATTTTCAGCCTGCTCGGTCCCAATGGCGCAGGGAAAACAACAACCATCTCCATGCTATCCACTTTGTATACGCCCACCTCAGGCGACGCAACCATCGGTGGATATTCGATCACAAAAGACCCGATGGGTGTGCGTGGCCTGATTGGTGTTGTCCCGCAGGATCTGGCTTTGTACGAAGACCTGACCGCCCGCGAGAATTTGATCTTCTGGGGACAGATGTATAACATGAGCGGAAAACCACTCAGCATGCGAGTGGACGAAGTGCTTGAGCAGATCGGCTTGACCGATAAAGCCAAAGACAGGGTCAAAACTTATTCAGGCGGAATGAAGCGACGCGTCAACATCGGCGTTGGACTGCTCCACAAGCCGCGTTTACTATTCCTGGACGAACCCACCGTCGGCATTGACCCACAGTCTCGCCGCGCAATTTTGGACACGGTGAAAGACCTAAACAAACAGGGCATGACATTGCTATACATCACGCATTACATGGAAGAAGCAGAAGAACTTTCCGACCGCGTTGGAATCTTTGATCACGGCGAGATGATTGCGATCGGTACAAAAAAGGAGCTAACCCAACAAGTTGGGCAGGCTGAAACATTGATCCTGCACGTTGGTGAGAATGACGATTCAGAAGCTCTCGCCAAAACATTAAAGGATATTCAAGGTGTTCAACAAGCGACTGCTGTTGACCATAAAGTCTCGGTGGTCTGCGCCGAAGCCGAGGATGTGCTGGCAGCAGTGGTCACCAAGGCAAATGAGCGCGGTATTAAGATCCGCTCGATCGATATCCGTGAGCCGAATCTGGAAGCAGTCTTTTTGCATCTAACGGGGCGCGCCTTGCGCGACTGACAATCGACCATGGACCAACCGTCCATTGTCCATCGTCAAATGGAGAATTCATGATAAAAACTTTCATTATCGGTATCAAAGATGTACGCCTTGCATTCCGCGACCGGGCCGCGCTGATCCTGATGCTTGTTGCCCCATTCGTGCTGACGGTTGGTCTCGGTCTTGTTACGGGACGATTCAGCAGCAATACGAGCAGCGGGATCTCGAATATTCCCGTCATCATCGTCAATTTGGATCATGATCAACTGGGCAATGCATTAGCAGATGTCTTCAACTCGGCAGACCTTGCCGATTTGCTGGAACCAACGACCGGGTCCGACCCCGAAGCGGCCCGTAAATCCATCGATGCAGATAAAGCCGCGGCGGTCGTCATCATCCCCGCAGGTTTCACAAAATCCATCATTCCGCAGCAAAGCGATTTCGCAAATGGAATGGTGGTGGCCGCAGACCCGGTAAAAATTGAAGTGTATGCCAATCCGTCACGCTCGACGGGCGCGGGCATTGTCAAAGCCATCGTGGACGAATTTCTCAGCCGCGTGGAAGAAAGGCAAGTCAGCGAAGCGACATCGATTGAGCAACTCATCTTTAGCGGCAGGATCACGCCGCAGCAAGCCCTCGCCGCAGGCGCCGCCGCGAGCCTGGGCAACCAAACCAGCCTCACAGCCAGCACGCTGGCTGTCAAAATAAATTCATCCACGGCGAACGGCGAGGCAGTCAGGTTCGACGCGCTGGCTTATATTGCGCCGGCCATGGCGTTAATGTTCCTGATGTACACCGTCAGCTACGGCGGGCGCTCGATCCTTGCCGAACGCGCACAAGGCACTTTGCCGCGCCTGCTGATCTCACCGACCAACACTGCACAAATTTTGGGCGGTAA
>CAILYI010000206.1 GCA_903838415.1 uncultured Anaerolineae bacterium
CAGCCAGAAGAATTTTTTGTACTGAGGAAGGGCTGCAGCCCACCAAAATGTTGCGCGCGGAAGTTTGCCAGAAACTCACCAAAAGTTTTGCGGGATACCCCCAAGCATCCGCCCTTCCGACATCCCGGCAGGGTGCGGACAGCTTTGCTCGGTATGACTCAGCCAGCCTTGTGCGCTTTCCGGCGCTATCGGGTTGGTTGATTTTTGGAGAAGTTCAAGAGCTTTTCAGCGTTAAGGCTTTTGATCTGCAGGACGAACCGGCTTGATCTGCCCACCGGGCAGTTCCAGCGGCAGCTGCCGTCCGCGCAGGATGGTGAGCAAGACGCGCACACGCTCACTGCCCGAGATGCGGGCGTCGAAGATGGCCTGCTGCCCGGCAAAGGGGCCTTCCTGGATGAGCACCGGCTCGCCCGGCTGCAATCCATCCAGCTGCTGACCGACCGTCTGGTTGAGCTGATCCACGCGGCGGCGGATGGCGACGATCAGGGCCTCGGGAACGGTGGCGGGCTGCGCATCAAAGGACACCAGTCCACGCGAACCGGGCATGCGATAGAGAAAGGCAGGGGTCACTTCCTGCAAATCGATGCGCACAAAAAGATAACCCGGAAAGTACGGCTTGATTTTGCGCGCGCGCGGGTTGACCGCTTTCGCCCGCACGCTGGGATAAAAGACTTCCAGGCGATGAGACAGCAGCTGATCACGGAAGAAGTCTTCCTTGTTGGGTTTGCTGCGTAAAACGTACCAGGCTGCCGTCATGCCTTCAACCTAAGCGGGGGAAATCTTACCACAATCCAAAGCGATCTGCGAGCAGCAGCGTTGAAATTGGAAATAAAAGACAGCGGCACAGCGGGTCTGGCTGACGGCATGCGAGGAGCACATCTTATGGCTGCCCCCCGCCGGTTTGCCACCAGTTTTGCAGCAGCACCCACATCACGACCAGCATCAGCCCGGCCATGCCGGACAGGGCGGTATTCTTCAACACGTTCCCAGGAACGGGAGCGCCCGGAGGCGTGGCAGTTGCGCTAACCTGGACGATATCCAGGGCGGACAAATCCATGGTCTGCTCAATGCTCCGTATTCCATATTCTTGTGGAAGGAGATTGGCGAGCTCGGCTTTCGCAAGATCGCGCACTGTGGTCAGTTCAGTCAGTTTCGAGCGGGCATTTTCCACTTTCTGCTGCAGCTCCGGCAGTTCCTGGGCCAGGAGGAGCTGTTCCCGCTGTGATTGCGCAATCCGGTTTTCATGGGCGGCGCGCTTTTGGGACACAATCAGGCGCGCGCCGGATAGGGTCAGGTTGGCATAAGCAGCGCCATTGATTTGCAGCAGGTAATTAGCGGGGTCTTTGGCAGGCGACTGGCTGCCCGGGAGCGATAAAGCAATGGCCTCGCCCTGGAAGAGCGGCGCAGCAGCGCCCGCATCCAGTTGTGTTTCAAAAGCGGATAGCTCGCTTAGGGCCGCTTCATAACGGCTGATGATCCCCAGGATGCTATTCAGGTCAGCTAACTTTTGATTATATTGAGCAGTCAGCGCAACAGTCTGGCTGCCAGAAAGCGCTTCTTCCAACGCAGTTTGGGCCTGTTGATAAGCCTGCTGTTTCTGTTCATATCGGCTGTGGATGGTCCTGACAGTCGCGTCAAAGCGATATTTTTTATTCAAGTCCTGCGCCACTTTTTCAGCCCATGTGTTCGCCAGGAGGGTCACCCGCTGCGGATCAGAATCAGTCACCTGCAGGCTGATACGATCAACGCCAAGCGCTGTGGCAGACTGTGAACCGGCAAATTCATTGATCGAAATTTTCTCTTTCCCAAACGATTCAGCCACCGCCGGATCCAAAAGAACTTGGTTGAGCACATCCGGCCTGCTGGCTTCGGCAGACAGGTCAGTCAGCGCAGGCAGTGGATTGAACGCATTGAGATCAAATGTGCCCACGAAGACCGGTTTGCTCAGCAGCAGATAGGCGCTGGCCTGATATTTGCGTGGCAAAAGCCAGGAAGTGACAACAAAAGCTGTCAGCGTAACCCCAACGACCACGCCCATGATGAGAACACGCGCATTCCAGAGCGTTTGAACGATCTCGCGCAAATCAATTTCATCGTCATAATTCATTTCTTCCGTCATGTTGGCTCCCACTACGCGAACGATGATAATCGGAAGTCCCCTTTGAACAAAGGTGGACTTTACATCTGTTGCTTCGGCTGCTTAACCCCGCTCGTTTGCCACCAACTTTGCAGCAAGACCCACAAAACGGCCAGCATCAGCCCGGCCATGCCCGCCAGGGCGGTATTCTTCAATACATTGGGCGAGACACTCTGCGCCGGGGCGCTGGCGGGCGCGCTCAGGCTGGCCACTTCTTCCACACTGGCGGCGCTTTGCTGCACGATGAGATTGGTGTACTGCTTCAGAGAATAATCGCGCAGGGTGCGGAGTTGAGACAACTGCGCCTGGGCCTGCTCCAGGTCACGCTGCAGCTGGGGGAGTTCCTGCTCCAGGCGGCTTTGTTCGCCCTGTAACTGGGTGAGCTGACCTTGAAGCACAGCGCGCAGCCGGGCAATGCTCTCCAGCGCATCTGAAGCGGTGATATTTGCCAAGGCGGCACTGTCAATTTGCAGAACCAAGGGATCGGTTTGGGCGGCGCTGCCAGCCTGATTGATGTCAACATTCAACAAAAGCTGATCGGACGGGTTGGCAGTGGTGGAAACTTGCGAATTATTGCTCGAAACAACCCTTTCAGAAAGGGCCGTCAGCGAACGCTGACGCAAAGCCGTCAACACCAGGCCATCCCCCAGCGAGATGGGCGCCTGCGGGGCCAGCCCGCCCAGTTCTTTCTCGAAAAGCTGCAGATCATTCATCATCCGCGCGTTGCGACTGATGCTCGCCAGCGCCCCTTCCAGGTCAGCCTGCTTGCGATTGCGCTGGGCGCTGACCGCATCATACGAGCTCTTGGCGATGGCCTCTTCCAGGGCGGCCTGGGCCTGTTGATAAGCCTTTTGTGACTGCGTAACCTGGGGGACTAAAGTCTGCGCAATTGCAGCCGCGCTGTAGGTCGCATTCAGCTTGCCGGAGACTTGCGCCGCCCAGGCATTTGCCAACAAGGCAGCGCGCCCGGGATCGGTATCGGTGACCTGCAGTCTGATGGTATCCAGCCCCTGGGCCGCCGCGCTGGACATCGCGGTCAAATCAGCAAGCGAGATGGCTTCATACCCAAAGGCGGCAACAACCGCCGGGTCTTTCAGGACAGGCTCGAGCACGTCCGGCATGCTGGCAGCCTTGGCCAGATCCGCCAGCGCGGGCAGGGCAGTGATTAATGAGGGATCGACCTGAGCGAATGCGACCGGCTTTTTGACCAGCAGGTAGGCGCTGGCCTGATATTTGCGCGGCAGAACCCATGAACTGACCGCAAAAGCAAGCAGCGCAATCGCAGCGACAGCCATCACGATCAGCAGGCGCGCGTTCCATATCGTTTGAGCGATCGCGCGCAGGTCAATTTCATCATCAAAATTCATTTCTTCGGACATATCTCTCTCGCTCCCACATACTTTGCTGTTGACACGAAAGTCCCCTGAGCACTTGACCGGACTTTACCTGACCTCTTGATTTTGGAATGACACCTTGTGATTGGCATGGCATTCATCAACGCTGCCACACACCGTGAGCGCAAATTATACCTGAAAATGGCCGGGGGCAGGTTATTTTTCCAGCTTCATCCCAAAAGGACTTGAGGAGTAGCTGATCAAACCCAACGGGGCATGTTTCCCTCTAAAGGCAAGCAACGAGCGCGGCGAGAGTCTCGCGCGCTGTCTTTTCCCAGGTGAATAAGGCGGTCTGCTCACGCCCACGCAGTTGTAATTGTGCGCGCAAACCTGAGTCAGATAGAAATTTCCGAATGACGGCGAGCATCTCATTCGATTGCAGGGGGTCAAAGTATAGAGCAGCATCGCCGCCCACTTCCGGCAAAGAAGCAGCGCTGGAACACAAGACCGGGCAGCCGCAGTTCATCGCTTCCAGCAGCGGCAGGCCAAAGCCTTCGTACAGTGAAGGAAAAATAAATCCGAGCGCATTCTCGTAAAGCGCCTTGAGCTGATGGTCATTGACATAGCCCAGCAGGTGCATATTGGATGGTACGCTGTGAGTCTCCACCTGCTGGAATATTCCCTGATAGCTGCCGCCCGCCGCAGCAAACTCGACCTCTGACTGGAGCGCGGTGGCGGCCTGCAAGACGCGCCCAAAGTTCTTGTGGGGACTCTGATTGGCCACCGTGAGCAAATATGATCCTTTGACCAGCCCATGCTTTTGCAGGAAACCTTCCGCCGCCGCGACGTCCCGTAGATGGTCGCCGCCCAACAAGATGACTTTGAAGCGGTTGGCCGGAACGCCCAAATAATGTGACAATTCCGTTTGAGAGAAATGTGAGTCGGTCAAAACCATTCTGGCAATGCGCGCCAGGATTCCGAAAGTAAAAAAATACTTTGCGCGAAAAGCTGCCGGATAGGCATCCGGAACACCGAATACGGAAGCATCATGCAAGGTAATGACCTGATAGGTGTAGTAAAAAGGTCCGGCATTGGCGGGAGAGAAAAGCAAATGACCTCTGGAATAAAAGGCAAGATCAATTTGCTCCCAGATGTTCCCGCGGTTGATCCCAACCCTGCGCAGCTCGATATTCTTCCAACCCGGGGCAATGAAATCGACAGGCGGAGCCAGGCAAACCAGGCGAAGACCCTGATAGGCTTCTTCATTCAAGAGATTGTCAAAATGATTCAACAATTCGAGCGCATAACGTTGTACGCCCGTGACAGCTTTGGTTAAAAATCGTCCGTTGATAAAGATGGTCTGGCGCATGTTACCCCGCTAATCAGCTCTGCTGGAATTCCTGCCAGGCCGCGTTGACAAAATTGGCAAATTCTTCCCTGAAACGCTGGTTGGAAAAACGCTCGGCATTGGCACGACAGTGTTCAGGTTGGATGGCAGGAGCCATGGCCTCGAATTCAAGGACAGCCGCCTGCAGGTCAGCAATGGTTTGGTGATGGAAAAAAATGCCGGTTGGGTTCACACTACCCGGCCCGCACACCGTATCCCTGGCACCGCCCTCGCCGAAGGCAATCACTGGCGCGCCGCATGCCTGCGCTTCGAGCGGCAGAATACCGAAGTCTTCCCTGGCGGCGAAAATGAAGGCCTTACAGCGCCGCAGGTGATCCCTCAGCACGTCGCCAGGCTGGTAGCCAAGCCAGATAACGTTTTCTCCCAGAAAGGGCTTGATGCGCGGCAATTCAGGACCGTCACCGATGATAATAAGTTTCTTATGCGGCAGGCCGCGAAAAGCCTGCGCGATTAAATCGATGCGCTTGTAGGGCACAAAACGGGAAGCCGTGAAGTAGAAGTCTTCCCGTGCCCCATCCGGCGTGAAATAATCCGTATCCACCGGGGGGTGCAGCACGGATGACTCGCGGCGATATACCTTCTGAATACGCTTCTTGATAAAACTGGAGTTTGCAATCAGGATGTCAGGCCGGTAGGCTGCCACAAAATCCCAATTGCGGATGTAGTGCAGCAGCAGGCGCGCCAGCGTATCTTTCAAGGCGCCCTGCCTGGCTGTTTTCAAGTAGGCCTCCTGCATATCCCAGGCATAGCGCATGGGGCTATTGACATAACTGATGTGAAGCTGGTCCGGCCCGGTAATCACGCCTTTGGAGACAGCGTGGCAGCTTGAAATAATAACGTCATACGCGGATAAATCAAACTGTTCCACCGCCAGTGGCATGAAAGGCAAAAACTGACGATAATTTTTGGAGCTGATGAAGGGGAAGTTCTGCAAAAACGAGGTCTTGACCGGTTTGTCCAATAAAAAGGCACGCGAATCCCGGGGAAGAAAATCAACCACCCCGAACAAATCGGCTTGCGGAAAGACACATAACATCTGCTCGACGACTTTCTCAGACCCGGCATAGGTGGTGAACCAGTCGTGGACAAGCGCGATCTTCATCATTCCATCACTCCCAAGGGCACGATCAAGCCGTTCAGGAAGCCATGCCTTTCTTAACTGGCAATTTTGCCCGGCTCCAGGCGGACATGCCGCCCTGCATATTGATAACCTGGTAACCGGCCGCGCTCAAGGTGCGCGCCGCGGAACTGCTGCGGCTGCCCGAGGCACAGACACACACGATTTCGCGTTCCTTGGGCAGATCCTTCAGGCTGCTTTTCAACTCTGCGAGCGGAATCAACCTGGCTCCCGAAATATGCATCTCGCGGAACTCTTCCGGCTGACGCACATCCAGCACAAATGGGCGCTTGGCGCCTTTTAGTTTTTCCTGCAACTGCAGCGCGGTCAATGTTGGCATAGGGGCGCCAAACAGGCGAGTAAATAAGCTCATTATTTCTCCATTTTCTCCACCAGGCAAATTGATTTTGACCATGTTGGCAGCAACGAATTACGACGGTCTTCATGTGCTTCGCAGGGCAAAGACTATTGTTAAGCTGTGGAAGGATATTCCTTATAATCGCGGGATCAGGCGCACAGCCCGCGAATTATACTCGACCCTGAGGCTTATTCTCCGGGCAGATAATACAATGTTATGTTTCTCCCATCTGCTTCGAAGTCACCAACAACGTTTGGAGCGCATTTTATCTTATCGATTTGGAGATTTACTTTTCCTGTTTCCCCGGGCCATTATTTGATGATTGTTTTACTACCGTCAAAATTGCGCCACCTCTTCGAATACTCAACACAGTGCGGTCATCCGGGAATCTCTCATCTCCACTTAGAAACGATTTAAGCACAACATAGTCATATTTTTCAGATGCAAGATTGATGGAAGGTTTGACGATTATATCTGGTCTGGTGTGGAGCAAATGATATCCAATCGGCACAATGATCGTTGTCCCTATTGGGGCATTGGCGTTCAAATAATCAGTGGCTTCCTGATACGACAAACACCAGTAATCCAGTTCAAAATGCCTGAAAGCACCTGCAGGCCCCCCGACAATGGCATTGTAGTAAATATATTGGTAAGGGTGTAAAGAGAAAATACTAAAAATCCCTGGTGATACAACAATAAGCAGAAAAATGGCAACCCAGGTCAATCGGTTAAAGTACTGAAATATAAATTCTAACGCTATTCCACATAGTAAAAACATAGGCGGTAATAAAAACAGGAGTTGTCGAAAATTATCGTACAGCGGACGTCGAGTAATAATTAGCCCCAACATGGGGATAACAAACCAAAAAGCCAGGAGAATAAAAAAATCAACATCAACTTTCCTTCGCAGATTCAACAGGGTGATGACAAAACCAACTACAAATAATAATACGGTTGGTTCTGTAAGCTGAATTGAGATCAACACCGGCAAATACAACCACGGTAAATTATGAGCGGTGTAAAAAGTGCCTGCATATAATACTTCCCCAGCCCAGGGATAGGCTGACATAGTCGTTATTGCATCGTAAAACTTTGTAAGCGGAGCATTCCACAGAAATGGCCATGTCAGGTACATAATACCAATGGCTGTGAGAGCATAGACTACCAGGGGCAAAATGGCCATCTTTCCATATTTTCGCAAAGCATAAATGGACACAATCGCTCCAGCGAGCGGACCCAATATGCGAATCGAGCAAGTGAGTCCCAGGATGAACCCGGCCAGGAGAATCGGGAGTTTTCTCAAGGGGAAAAGTAACTTGGGTGCTAAACTCTGAAGATTTTTTGTAAGCTTTATGCGAAAAGGGGACAGTAAATAATAGCCCCCGACAATAAATAATATACCGAAAACCGTAAAAGATATTTTGAAGGTGTGTAAAAGCTTGATTGCTTTTCCTACATAGCTTTCAACAGGAATGATATCAGCCTTGGAAGCTAACTTTGCAAACCAGTAACCCAAAAAGCTATCCGGCGCGGCTGAATATAAATGGCCAATAAAACTTCTGAGAACTGATTCCAATATTCCGCCGAATACCCAGAGAAAAACAATTGAAAATAACCACACAATAGCAATCCGGCGAGCAGTTTTGCTGCGTAGAAAATGCATCAATATTTGAATCTGGCGATTGAGGAAGTTTATGAGCGAAAATACATAAGTGGAAATCCTGTTGGAAGAGAAAATTTCGTCACACATCCATAACCCAGATACAATGCTCATCAGGAAAAAAGTCTGGAAGGGGATGTCCTTGGGATTGATAAAAGCATGTCCCCATAATAATGGCTGAGTAAGATACAGAAAGGTTGTACCGAATGCAGCCCAAGCGCTGATCCAGCGTCGCGCAAGGAGGTAAATGGTGAAACTACCCAGGAGAAATGTAATAAAAGTAACAAAGTGCCAGGCTTGTGTGAATGTCAAATTTGGAATATACGCTTCAGCGGTATCCGAAAAGAATGATGCCAACATAAAATAAGATGGGCCATAATAATTCAGTTCCGGAAGTTCAAAATCTTGTACTACGTTCCCTTTCAATATTTCCGCGTAAGCTTTTAGAGAATAATCTCCATACCAGAAATCTCTGTCTGGGGTTTGCCGCTATATC
>CAILYI010000207.1 GCA_903838415.1 uncultured Anaerolineae bacterium
CATGATTTTGCCAGTCTTCACCATTGCGCTGACCAGTTTTTCCGCCTACAGTCGCTACATCCGCAGCACCATGCTGGAGGCCATGAATCAGGATTACATCCGCACGGCGCGCGCCAAAGGCCTGCCCAAACGCGAGATAGTCTTCATCCATGCCCTGAAAAACGCATCCCTGCCGATTGTAACGGTGGTCGGGCTGGATTTGCCATTTCTGCTGGGCGGCGCGCTCGTCACGGAGCGCATTTTCGCCTGGCCCGGGATGGGCCGCCTATTCATCGACCATGTTTCGCGCGGTGATACCCCGGTAGTAATGGGCATCATGATGTTGATTGCAATTGCGGTGGTCATCTTCCAAATTCTGACGGATGTAGTTTATGCCTGGCTCGATCCACGCATTCGCTACGATTAGTATGCAGCCATGACAGATTCTTCTCAAACTCCCTCTACAACGATTGCCAGCCTTAACCTGGACGAATTAGACGCCCCACCTTTATCCCTCTCGAAGATGGCGTGGCTACGGTTTCGCCGCCACAAAATGGCGCTGGTCGGTATTGGCATCCTCGCCCTGCTGATCTTATATTGTGTTGGCGGCGCATTTGTCTACAGCGAAAAATATGCCAATTTCAACGACACCGGCATTGCGCTACAGCCGCCCTCACTCGTACATCCCTTTGGCACTGATACGATTGGACGCGATATCCTTGCCCGCACCATTTATGGCGGGCAAATCTCGCTGATGATCGGCCTGACCGCCGTTTTACTGGAAGTAAGCCTGGGGATCGTGATCGGCGCACTGGCCGGGTATTTTGGTGGCTGGCTCGACAATCTATTAATGCGCTTTACCGAGGCCATCCTGATCATCCCTCAGATTTTCCTGCTGCTCGTCATGGCAAAGTTTTTCGCCGGTGACATTCCAAATGTCTCGTTTTTGGGACGGGAGTTCAGCGGAAGTGTCATTGTGATTGTCGTCATTATCGGCCTGACGGCATGGCCTTACCTGGCGCGCATCGTCCGGGCTGATTTTCTCTCGATCAAGGAAAATGAATTCGTGCTGGCGGCGCGCGCCACCGGCACGTCAACCGCTGAGATCATTTTCCTGCACATCCTTCCCAACTGTATCGCGGCAATTGTCGTTTCGGCCACACTGGGCGTTGCCAACGCGATTACCCTTGAAGCATACATCAGCTTCCTGGGACTTGGCGTTCAACCGCCAACAGCGACCTGGGGAAATATGCTCGAGGGCGCTTACAACTATATTGAAACGGCCTATTGGCTGTGGTTATTCCCCGGTTTGCTGATTCTTTTCATCGTCCTGGCGATTAACTTCGTGGGCGATGGCCTGCGCGATGCGCTGGATCCGCGCAGCCGAACGGTTTGAGATCATCATGACAGAAAATTTACTCGAAGTTCGTGACCTGAAAACCTGTTTTCACACCCCCGAAGGGACGATCCACGCCGTAAATGGAGTTTCTTTCAGCCTGCGCGAAGGCGGCAGATTGGCCGTCGTGGGCGAAAGCGGCTGCGGGAAGTCCGTGACCATGCTGTCCATTTTGCGGCTGATTCCAATTCCACCGGGAGAAATTACCAGCGGCTCCGTCCTTTATCGTGGCCAGGATTTGTTCAAGATGAGCGACGATGAAATGGAGAAAAACATCCGTGGCCAGGCCATCGCGATGATTTTCCAGGATCCAATGACCTCGCTCAATCCTGTTCTGACGATTGGACGCCAGATTACCGAGCCACTGCGCGTTCATCTGATGATGGGAAAAGAAGATGCCAACCGCCGCGCCATCCAATTGCTGGAAATGGTCGGCATCTCTGACGCGAAAAGCCGGTTAGAGAGTTATCCACACCAATTCTCAGGTGGCATGCGTCAGCGTGTCATGATTGCCATGGCGCTGGCCTGCAATCCCAGCTTATTGATTGCGGATGAACCCACCACCGCACTGGACGTGACCATCCAGGCGCAAATCATCGAACTGGTGGAAGAACTGCGCCTGAATATCGGCCTGTCCATCATCTGGATTACGCATGATTTGGGCGTGGTGGCCGGGTTGGCCGATCGCGTCATCGTAATGTATGCCGGTCATATCGTCGAAGAAGCCGAAGTTGAGACTCTTTACGAAGATCCGCGCCACCCATACACGCTGGCCCTGCTGGCCGCGCTACCGCGCGTCGACCGTCGGCGCGACAAACGGCTGAAATCCATCCCGGGCGCCCCACCCAACCTGCTGGTGGAGCCCAAAGGCTGCCCATTTGCGCCCCGCTGTGAATATGTCCAGGAACGCTGCCGCCAGGAAAACCCGGCACTGGAATCCGTCACGCCTGGTCACCAAATTGCTTGCTGGATCGATATCAACACTGGAGCCGCGCGATGAGCGACACAGAAATCCTTGTAAAAGTCCAAAACCTGACAAAACATTTCCCCGTGACGCGCGGACTGGTGCTGGAACGCCAGGTTGGCCTGGTTCGCGCCGTGGATGGCATCTCCTTTGAAATTCAGCGTGGCGAAACCCTCGGCCTGGTCGGTGAAAGCGGCTGCGGCAAAACCACAGCCGGACGCACCCTGCTCGGACTGTATCCAGCTACAAGCGGCGATGTTTTCATTGACGGGCAGGATATGAATCACGCCCGCGGCGCGGAACTGATGAGCATCCGCCGCAAAGCGCAGATCATCTTTCAAGATCCTTACGCCTCGCTCAACCCGCGCTGGACGGTAAATTCGATCATTGCTGAGCCCCTCAGGGTGCATCGCCTGCTGGCAAATGAAAAAGAGCGCACCGCGCGCGTCAAAGAGCTTTTGCAACTGGTGGGCCTGAGCCCTTCGCATTTGAACCGATTCCCCCATGAATTTTCTGGCGGACAGCGACAGCGCATAGGTGTTGCGCGCGCGCTAGCCTCTGACCCGCTTTTCGTGGTTTGCGACGAGCCCATCTCGGCGCTGGATGTCTCTATTCAAGCCCAGGTCGTAAATCTGCTCGAAGATCTTCAGGACCGCTTCGGCCTGACCTACCTGTTCATTGCGCATGACCTGAGCATGGTTCGCCACATTTGCGACCGGGTGGCAGTCATGTACTTGGGCGTCATTGTAGAAATGGCTGACCGGGACGAACTGTACGAAAATCCGCTGCATCCCTATTCCCAGGCGCTGCTCTCAGCAGTTCCCATCCCCGACCCGCGGAAAGACCGGGCGCGCAAACGCACCGTCTTAAAAGGGGAAATTCCCAGCCCGCTCAACCCGCCAGCAGGATGTCGATTCCATCCACGCTGCCCGATCGCAACAGAGCGCTGTTCAAGTGAAGTTCCCGAATGGCGTGACGCCGGTAATGGTCAAGGTGCTGCGCATTGGTTGGCTTGCCATAATGCTTAATGAAGAGTCTGGCGATGATCAGCCTGGAGCAGCTGCTCCGTGTCCCGCGCGTGGATGCCGACCATTCCTTCGACATCTCGCCCGACGGAGCAACAGTTGCCTTTTCCTGGAATATAACCGGACGATGGGAGCTTTACACGCTGGCAATCGATCGCTCAACCGGCCCGCAGCTTTTATCACCAGGTACTGGAAGTAGATTCAACCCCAAGTTTTCCCCGCTAAATCCAAAAACGATTGCCTGTGTCGTTGACTTTGATGGCGCCGAAAGTTTTCATCTCCTTCTTATCGATCTTTCCAACTGCTCAACCCTTGATCTGACTCCCGGCGACACGCTGCAACCCGGTTTTGCCTGGTCTCCAGACGGCTCACAGCTTGCCTTCATCTCCAATCGCTCCGGCTGCTTCGATGTTTACACTCTCACGCTGTCAACGGGTCTGGAACACCTGGTTTGCAGCCTGGGACATCCCGCCTGGGATGTCAGTTGGTCACCAGATGGCTATTGGCTGGCAGTCATCGTCGAAAGCAATGCGCAGGATAATGGCATTTATCTCGTCCCGACAATTGGTGGCGAGGCGGTGGCGCTCACTGGAAATGAACAGCCACTCAACGCCAAAGAGCCTTGCTGGTCACCGGATGGCAAAAAACTGGCTTTCTGCGCCACGTGCAGGGATTTTTCCAATATTGGCGTGCTTGACTTAGATTCAGGCCAGCTAAACTGGCTCACTGACAACGAAGACGATAAATCTTCGCCCACCTGGGATGCCAAAGGCGAACAGCTGACGTACATCCATAGTCGAGGCACGACAAATAGACTGCTGGTACAAATTCTCCACAGAGATGCGCGCACATTCGTGCTGGATATCGGTATTCATGCAAATCCATGCTTTACTCCTGATAACCAGCATCTTCTCGTAATTTTCGAGAATCCCCAAAACCCGCCTGATTTGTGGATTCTGTCTCTTGAAACCGGCCTATTCCAGCCTCTCACCAATTCACTACCTGCTGAGATTGACAAAAACAACCTGCCCAATCCCGCCGAAATCAGCTACCCGGGCCTGGCAGCTGCCGGAGAAGGCGATTTACAAATTCCAGCGCTGATTTACAATGCGCAATCCGCCTCCAGTTCTGCCGCAGCGGTGATCAACATCCACGGCGGCCCAAATTGGCATTATTCTCAAAGCTGGAACCCTTTCATGGCCCATCTTGCCAGTCGCGGTTGGGTGGTGCTCGCTCCCAATTACCGCGGATCGACCGGTTATGGTCAAAAATGGCAAAATGCCAATTATCGCGATATGGGCGGCTGTGACACCCGCGATGTCTCTGCCGGAGCACACTATCTTATTCGGGAGGGATTGGCAGACCCGGCGCGCATCGCCATCACCGGGCGCAGTCATGGCGGCTACCTGACCATGACCTGTCTGACTCAATATCCCGAGCTGTGGGCGGCGGGTTCTGGGGAAGTGCCATTTTTCAACATGTTCACCTCGCACGCAGCTTCGCGCGAAGATTTGCAACATTGGAATATCGAGACCATGGGTGACCCGGTGGAATTCGAGTCGCTCTGGCGCGAACGCTCCCCCTATTTTTTTCTTGAACGGGTGCGTGCGCCCATCCAAATTTTATGCGGCGGGCTTGATCCACGCTGTCCGGCTGTCGATTCGATTGCAGCGCATGAAAAACTTCTCCTTCTCGAAAAATCCGTGGATTTTTTGCTTTACCCCAATGAAGGGCACACCTTCCTCGATTTTGAAAATATTCTCGATGCCGAAACACAGCGCGTAGAATTTCTAGCACGCGCATTGGATAAACTCTAGCATCGCATCATGCCAGGTATACAAAAAATAACGGAGATTTCATGCCAAATTTTAGCTTTCTTTCCCCACAGGACGTCGAATCCATCCACCAGGCCACCCTGCGGATTTTGAATGAAACCGGCATCAGCCTGAACCATCCCGGCGGACGGAAAATCCTGTGCGAGGCCGGGGCGCGCATTGTCAATGATCGGGTGCAGATTCCACCCGAATTGGTGGAGAAATGTATCGGGCAGTGTCCAAAAACTGTCAGCGTGCGTGGGCGCGGAGGCATGGTCAAAACCCTGGGCGACGGGAATCTCTATTTCCATAACCTGGGCGGCGCGCGTGATATTTTTGACTTCGCCACTGGCGAAAAACGCTATGCCAGTCTGCAGGATGTGCGCGACGCCACCCGTTTGCTGGATGCGCTCGAAAATTGCCACACCATCACCCCGTTTTTCACTCCGCGAGATGTGCCCGGCGAATTGATGTCGCTGGCCATGTACCGACATGCCATGCCGTTCACTACCAAGCCCCTGCACGGCCCTGGCGTCCAGTATCCCGGCGAAGTGAAGTATTCGCTGGAAATGGCAGCCATCCTGGGAACACCGTCCGAAGTGCTGACATTGGCGGTTTCGCCGGTCAGTCCGCTGGCCATCCCGGACCATGAAGTGGAAGCCATTATCGAAATTGCCCGGGCTGGAATTGCCTTCGGCGCGCTGCCCTGCCCCACCGCCGGGACGACGGCTCCGCTATCCATTGCCGGAGCGATTGCCCAGCAAAACGCCGAAGTGTTGGCTCCGCTGGTGCTGGCGCAGCTTGTTCACCCCGGTTTGCCCATTTTCTACTGTGGCAGGTTGGCCATGATGGAGCCACGCACCGGCATTTCGGTTTGGGGTGGTGTCGAATTGGGATTGGCCTCAGCCGGAACCGTGCAATTGGGACATCGCTACGGGCTGCCGGTCAATGTTTATGGATTTTCCACCAACGCCCACACCTTGGACATTCAAGACGGCTTTGAACGCGGCCTGAACGCCGCCATCCCGGCCCTGGTCGGCGCGGATGAACTTTCCGGTATCGGCGAGATGGAAGCGGGTGTTTCCGGCTCCTTCGCGCAGATGGTGGCCGATAATGAGTTCGCTTCCAGTGTGCTGCGCCTGCGGCGCGGATTCACCGTCGATGAGGACACGCTGGCAGTGGAAGTGATTGCCAACGTCATGAACGGAACCCATAATTTCCTCGGGCAAAAACACACCATGAAACATCTCAAATCCGGCGAAATTCACATGACAAAATTGGCCGAGCGCGGCACCTGGGAGCAGTGGGAGACTGGCGGCAAGCAAAACCTGGCCGAACGCTCCCAGGCGCAGGCTGAAAAAATCCTGCGCGAACATCAAGTGGAGCCGCTGTCAGATGCGCAGGAAAAGGAGCTCGATCGCATCATGGCGGCGGCAGAGAAGGAATTGGTCAAGAAGTAAACAGTGGCGCTTCTCACTTTTTCCTTTTTACTTTTTACCGTTACTCAAATCTGGAGGCGCTTTGCTCAAACAATCTCATGCCATCTACGAAGAACTCATCCACTGGCGACGTGACTTTCATCTGCACCCCGAATTGGGCTTTACTGAAAAACGAACATCCGAAATCGTCGCAACGGAATTGGAGAAATTGGGCTACAAGGTTCGGCGCGGAGTGGGACGCACCGGCGTGGTGGCCGATTTTGGCGACGAAAACGGCCCAACCATTGCCATCCGCGCCGACATGGATGCCCTGCCTATTTTGGAATCTACCGACCGGGAGTATGCCTCGCTCAATCCCGGCGTTATGCACGCCTGCGGACACGACAGCCACACTTCCATGGCGTTGGGCGTCGCGGCGATTCTGGCGAAGGAGAAATTCCCGGGACGCGTGCGCTTCCTTTTTCAGCCATCCGAAGAAATGGGCGACGAGCAAGGCATCAGTGGCGCGCCACGCATGATTGAAGACGGCGCGCTGGATGGCGTGGATTTGGTGATCGCCCAGCATGTCGATCCGCACGAGCCGGTCGGGACGATGGCCATTATCGCCGGGCCAGCTTCTGGAGGCGTCGATACCTGGTTCGCGAATATTTTTGGCCTGGGCGGGCACGGCGCTCACCCGCATCAGACAATTGACCCGTTTAGTATCCTGGCGCACGTCATCATGGCGCTCAATTCCATTGTTTCGCGACGGCTGCATCCATTCCAACCGGCTGTCGTGAGCATTGGAACGATCAACGGTGGTTTTGCGCAAAACGTCATCCCCGAGAAAGTCGAAATTACCGGCACATTCCGCTACGCCAACCCCGAAATCCACCCGCAAATTCGGGAGGAGATTCGCCGCGCCTTTGAAATTTCCCGCAACCTGGGCGGTGATTATGATCTACGCTTTGAATATGGCGGCCCGCCGATGATTAACCACCAATCCGCGGTTGAGTTATTGCGCGAAACCGGGATCACCTTGCTTGGCCCGGAAAACGTCCAATTCATGACTCCTTCACTCGGCGCGGAGGATTTCGGCGCGTTTACCGAAAAAGTTCCTGGCGCCATGTTTACACTCGGCGCAATGATCGCAGGCGACGAACGCCTGCTTCACCATCCACGTTTTGACATCGATGAGCGTGCCCTGCCAATCGGAACGGCAATCCTGGCAGACGCGGCGCTGAAATTTTTACGAGGAGCCTCGCAATGACGGAACACTCATCCACGGTACAACCCAGTTTGTCGGTGCTGACGCCCGAACAGCTCGAGCAGGCCCATCAGTTTTCGCTGGAAATCCTTTCAGCGGTTGGTTTGCGGGTGGACTCAGCCCGGGCGTTGACCATTTTCTCCCGCGCGGGTGCAGGCATAAGGGTCGAGGGAGAGCGGGTTTTCATCCAGCCTGAAATGGTGGATTGGGCGCTGAAATCCGCCCCTGAGAGTTTCCCCGTTTTCAACCGTCACGGAGAATTGGCCTTCACTGCGGGCGAGGGCGCGCACTATGGGGTGGGCGTGACCAACTTGTTTTATCAGGATCCGCAAACTGACGAAATTTCGCCTTTCAGCCGCGCGCACATGGCGCTGGGGACGCGCCTGGCGAACTCCCTGCCCGCCTACGAGCTGGTTTCGACCCTGGGCGTCATCCGTGACGTGCCCGCCGGGCAGGACGACCTGTACGCCGTGCTGGAGATGGCCGCCAACACCACCAAACCGCTTGTTATTTTGAATTCGGACGAGAAACAATTCGCCGCTTCGCTGGATCTTCTGGAAAAGCTGTCGGGCGGACTGGCTGAAAAGCCATTTGCCATCCCATATTTCAACCCGGTCACGCCGCTCATCATCAACCGCGAAACCGGCGACAAAATGATCACCGCGATTGAACGCGGCTTGCCGGTGATTTACTCGAATTACGGCATGGCAGGGACGACCACGCCGATCACAGCCGCCGGGACCCTGGCGCTGCTCAACGCCGAGCTGCTGGCCGGACTAGTGCTCAGCCAACTGGTGCGCGCCGGCGCGCCGATTATCCTGGGCAGCCTGCCCGCGTTTTTTGACATGAAATCGATGATGGATTTCTACGACCCGCAGACCATCCTGATCAACGCCGTCTGCGCCGAGATGATGGCGCATTATCATATTCCCCACGCCGGGACATCCGGCTCCGGCCTGGGCTGGGGCGCGGATTTGCCCGCGGCAGGCATGCACTGGTTGAATCATTTGACCACCAGCCTCGGGAAAACCGGCCTGGTTCCGTTTGTGGGCGGCAGCCTCGGATCGAAGGCGTTTTCGCCCACCAGCGTGGTCTATGCCAACGATGTCATCCTGCAGGCGCGGCACTTTACGACAGGTTTTCCGCTTAACCACACCTCCGCCGCGCTAGATGAAATCGCCGCGGTTGGACCGGGCGGCAACTTCCTGATGACAAAATCGACCCGACAGAATTTTCGGAATGCCTATTTCACCAGCGGAATTTTTCCGCGTCTCAGCCTTGAAAAGTGGGAGGAAAAAGGCCGCCCCGAAGCCAGCAGCCTTTTGAGACAGGAAACTCTGCGACAAATCGCCGAATCAAAAGCGCCCGACGATCACGACCACATCCTGGCAACCGGCGAAGAATTCATCCGGCAGCTCGGATAAGAAACGACTAAATTGGGCCGACTCATCATGAGAGTCGGCCCAATTTATTTTATCCGTCAAATCCGCGGCACAAGTCAAACTTCGTTCAAAATATCCACCAGCGCCTGCACGCCAAGCAGATAAGACCGCCAGCCAAATCCGCTGATCTTGCCACGACAGACCGCCGAAACCAGCGACTTATGGCGAAACTCCTCACGCGCGTAAACATTCGAAAGATGCACTTCCACCACCGGAATACCGATCGCGGCGATCGCATCGCGCAGCGCCACCGAAGTGTGTGTGTAACCGCCAGGGTTCAAAACCACGCCGCCCGCCCAGGTGCGCGCCTCGTGCAAGGCATCGATCAAAGCGCCCTCGTGATTCGACTGCGCGCAGCGCACCTCCACGCCCAACCCCTGGCCAAATTCCACCGAGCGCTGATTGATGTCAGCCAGCGACATACTTCCATAGACACCCGGCTCGCGTGTGCCAAGCAGGTTCAGGTTCGGTCCATGCAACAGCAAAATTGCGCTCATTCAGCCTCCAAGGTACCCGGTTCTGCACGGGTAAAAATCATCTCAAGATCAGCGACCGGCACACTCGGCTCCACCCAGCCAATTTCCACCGGCAAAGCAAAACGGATCACGTTATTGGCTTTCTTCTTATCAAACTTCATGGAATGGATGATGGATTTCAGCGCCAAATCGGCTGGAATCTCCGTAGGCAGGCCGATGCCCGTCAAAACGGCGCTGATACGCTCGCTCAACCCGGAACCGCCTTCCGTCAAACCGAGTTTTTCCGCCATCCGGGCCTCCGCTACCATGCCGATGGCAACCGCCTCGCCATGCCGCAGCCCAAACTCGCTGACAATTTCCACCGCATGCCCAACGGTATGCCCCAGATTCAACGCCGCGCGAATGCCCTTCTCAAACGGATCCTGCTCAATCACGCGCACCTTGACACCCATCGCCCGCCGCACAATCTGGGGAAAATCGGATTTAATCGCCGCATAACCTTGCGCGCACAACTCAAACAACTCCGGGTCAGCGATCACGCCGTGCTTGACAACTTCCGCCAGCCCCGAGCGCAGTTCCGCTTCGGGAAGCGTGTTCAGCACCTGCGGGTCGGACAATACCAAACGCGGCGGGTAAAACGCCCCAACCAGATTCTTGCCTTCGGGCAAGTCAAAACCGGTTTTGCCGCCCATACTGGCATCCACCATCGCCAGCAGCGTCGTCGGGACAGCCACCCAGGCACAGCCGCGCATAAAAGTCGCAGCCGCAAAACCGGCCATATCGCCGACCACGCCACCGCCCAACGCCACCACCGTACTTTTTCGATCGAGCCCCGCTTCAAGGAATCCGCGCCACAGACCGGAAACCGTTTCGATGGTTTTATACCCCTCCCCGGCCGGGATAATCACTGTGCTGGCGTGATAACCGGCAGATTTGAGAGAATTAACCACCCGATCAGCGTAATGCGGCGCGACATTTTCATCACAGACCACCGCCACCGGTCCATTCAGGCCGCGCTCTTGCAACATCTGCCCCAGCGCATCCAACCCACCCGGCTCGACAACCACATCATAACCGGGCCCCATGCCGCGCACATGATAGCGTCCCAGTTTTCGCTGAATTTCCCATGAAACTGCTTCTGAAGTCTTTCCGATAGTGGTTACGCGAAATTTAAAAGATTCGTAGTGCTCTTTCCGGCGCTCCACCAGATCGGAGAGCTTGCTTGACAAATCCCCGGCCAGTAAGGGACGCTTGGGGGTATCCTGAGAAAGCCGCTCAACCAGCGTGGAAACATCCGCTGAAAGGAAAATCACCTCCCCGGCAGATTCGGCGCGGAAACGGTTATCTTCCCGGAGCAGCGCGCCACCTCCCAGGGCCACAACCGCCGAATCAGCGGCACAGACTTGTCCAAGGGCAGCCGCTTCGATGTCACGAAAAGCCGGTTCACCGCGTTCCGCAATCAGCTGGGAAATGGTCATTCCAACCGCTGATTCAATTTCAGTGTCGATGTCAATGAAAGGCAGGTTGAGACTCTGCGCGAGCAGGTTACCGACGGTGGTTTTTCCCGAACCGGGAGGGCCGTACAAAAATATTTTTCGCATTTTATTCCCAAAAAACGTGCTCGATGTTATCCATCGGCAAATCAGCGAGGCTGGCACGCCGCAAGGTTTCGAAGCGCGGCAGCATCTCTGCCAGAGAATCGCCGCCAATTTTTTCGATCAAAGCGTCGGCAAGGGTGAAAGCAACCATCGCCTCGAGAATCGGCACAGCGCGCGGTACCGGGCAAAAGTCGGAGCGCTCGTATTTCGTCGGGCCTTCCAGGCCGGTCGCCAAATCCACGGTGGTTTGCGGAATCAATGTGGTGGCGATGGGTTTCATGGCGGCGCGCATGACAAGCGACTGACCGTTGGTGAGCCCGCCTTCGGTGCCGCCCGCACGATTGGTTGGCCGAGCGAGAGCACCAGCTTCGACGGCTGACAGGAGGATGGCGTCATGAACCTGCGTACCAGGCAGGCGCGTATTTTCAAACGCGTCGCCAATCTCGACGCCCTTCATAGCCTGAACCGATAAAATCGCCGCGCCAAGACGCGCTTCGAGGCGTCGATCCCATTGGGCGTAAGAACCGAGGCCAACCGGCAAACCCAGCGCGACAATTTCCAGCACGCCGCCCAGCGTGTCTTTGGCGTGGATGGTTTGTTCGATTTGTTGACGCATTTTGACCGCCGCAAGCGGATCCGGGCAGCGCACGTCGGAATTTTCTGCCGCTTCAAAGCGGGCTGGATACGACATGTCACCAAAGTCAGATTCAATCGTACCGATGGATTTCACATACCCACCGACTAGAATCCCAAATTGCACCAGAAAATGCTTGCAAATGGCTCCCACAGCCACCCGCATGGTTGTCTCACGCGCGGATGAACGCTCCAGGGTTGGGCGAAGATCGCGGTAGCCGTATTTGACCGCACCAGTCAGATCGGCGTGGCCCGGGCGAGGCGTGGTCAATGGCGCAATCGGCTTGCCCTGCCACTTGGAATGATCGTCATTTTGTACCAGCAGGGAAATGGGCGCGCCTGTGGTTTGGGCGCTCATCACGCCGCCCAAAATTCGCACCGTATCTTTTTCGATTTTCATGCGTCCGCCGGAACCGTAGCCCTGCTGACGGCGCGCCAATTCACGGTCAATGATCGCCACATCCAGCGGCAAACCAGCCGCCATACCATCCAAAATTGCAACCAGCGCAGGGCCGTGTGATTCTCCGGCCGTGAGGAAACGTAGCATAAATAACTCCAGTGATCTGTTTTTGGGGATCAGGCTGCAACAGCCTGAAATAAGGGCTCGCGTGGCGGCTGGCAACCCGTCCAAATTTCAAAAGCCAGCCTGGCCTGTCCAATCAGCATCCCCAGGCCAGTTGTAGCGGGCAGACCCGCCGCCCTAGCCTGTTTTACGAACAGAGTCTCGCGTGGATTGTAAACCAGATCGTAGACAAATGCTCCGCGCGGGAAAGGCAGCCCATTCGGCCAGGGGGAAAAGTCAGGATTTGGGGACATGCCCAGCGGCGTGGTGTTGACAATCAGCGCGTACCCGGATAAATCAAGCGCCGTTAAATCGGAAAAAGAGTGGAGCGTGACCTGCGCTGTGGATTGATCGAGAAATTCGCGAGCCTGTTCAGGACGACGGGCTGCAACAGAAACCTGCCAACCAGAACTTGCCAGCGCATAGACGACCGCCCGCGCTGATCCGCCTGCGCCCAAAACCAGGGCGCTTTTTGGGCTTTCCAGCGGAAATCCACCAGATACCAGAAAATGCTGCAAATCTGACAGAAAGCCCGGGGCGTCGGTGTTGTCGCCGATTAACCGGCCCTCGCGTAGCGAAATCGTATTCACCGCTCCGATAATTTTGGCCGTTTCAGTCAATCCATCTAGCAGCGGGATGATGTTTTGTTTATGCGGGATGGTCACGTTCAGACCGGTCAGCTCAGCGGCGCGAACTCGATTCAGAAGGGCTGATAGCTCTTCCATATCATCCGGCGAAATCGGGAACAGGGAATAATCGCCCAAAAGGCCGCAAGCCTGCAAAGCCGCAGCTTGAATCTTGGGCGAAAGGCTGTGTCCGAGCGGATAACCGATCAGGCCGAGGTGAATCATCGCAGGGTTTCCAGAGTCTCAAAATAGTTGGGGAAGGTTTTCGAGACACAGCCGGGGTTTTCAATGCTCACGCCGGGAGCGCGCAATCCCACCAGCGCAAAGGCCATCGCCATGCGATGATCATTGTACGTCTGAATCGTGGCCGGGTGGATTTCCACACAGGGATGGATGGTCATGCCATCGGTGTGTTCTTCGACCTGCACGCCCAGGCGGGACAGTTCCGCGCAGGTGGCACTGACCCGGTCAGTCTCTTTGACACGGGCCGAGGCGATGCCGCGAATCCGCGTGGGCGAGCAGGCAAATGGCGCAATCGCCGCCAGTGTTTGAGCCGTATCGGGAATATCGCACATGTCCACGTCCACACCTTGCAGGGTCGCGGGACCAGTCACTTCGATAAAGTCTGCGCCATCGGTCACGGTGCAGCCCATCCGGGCGAGCACATCCACAAAAGCGGTGTCGCCCTGTTTTGATTGGCGTGCAATGTTTTCAATGCGAACCATTCCACCTAGAATAGCGGGCGCGGCGAAGAAATACGAAGCGGCGGAAGCATCCGGCTCGATGGCATAAGTGTTTCGCGGCGTATAGCGCCCGGGAGTGATCGAAAAACGAGTATAGCCTTCGCGCTGAATGGAAATTCCAAAATCGCTCATCGTGGCAAGAGTCATATCCACATAAGGCTTGGAATTGAGTTCGGTGGACAGGCTGATTTCAACGGAATTTTGGGCATACGGCGCAACCATCAGCAGCGCGGAGAGAAACTGGCTGGAAATATCCCCGGCGATGTCGGTTTGGCCGCCGGGCAAACCGGAAGCGATAATCTTGACCGGAGGACAGATAAATTTGCGATTTTCAAGTGACGCTGCTGATTTGACAACCGGTTCGACTTTTGCGCCGAGCGATTCGAGCGATGCAACCAGGTCGCCAATGGGACGCTCACGCATGCGAGCATCGCCATCCAGGATGTATTCGCCACTTCCGAGTGTTAGAAAAGCGCTCAAGAAGCGTGCCGCCGTCCCGGCGTTCCCGATGAATAATTCGGCCGCTTGGGCGGGGATGCGACCGCCCAAGCCGGTCACCGATATTTCAGCCCGAAGGTCGTCGAGACGGAGGTCGAAACCGAGAGCCTGGAGCGCTTTGGCGAAATAACGCGAATCGTCGGAAAAGAGCGCGTTTGTCAGCTGCGTGGTTCCATCAGCCAGGGCGGCGATGAGCAAAGCGCGATTGGTCAGCGACTTGGAGCCGGGCACGCGTACCGTGGCCGCGAGAGAGTGTTGGATGGGAACGATGGTGATGGTTTGCATGGAAGTAAGCCAATCGTCAGCGCGGGCTGATCAGTTCTTGATATTTTTCGCGGGCAGCGTTGAAGGTCACCGAAAGAGTTTCCGTATCGTTTCTGGCAAGAGCATCGATCAGCAAAGAGAGTTCATCCTGCAGGGCTTCGAGGGCGGGCAGCAGATTCTCACGGTTGGATTGAACCACGCCCAGCATCATGCTGGAAGGCGTCCCAGCCAGCCGACTGGCGGAGCGGAAGCCGGGGCCGATAAAGGCAGCGACATCCGGCGGAGTCGCCAGCACCAGGGCAGAGGAAAGCAAAAACGGCAAATGACTGGTGGATGCAAGAATCCGATCGTGCGCAGCGGGAGCGAGCACAGTGGCGCGGGCGCCGATGGCCTCGATAATCTGGTCAACGGCGGCGCGGGCGTGCGCCGTGGTACGTGGAAGCGGCGTGAGCAGGAAGGGCGCGGCATAGTACAGAGTACGCTCGGCGTTTTCTAGGCTGAGTTTTTCCTTGCCGCAGATTGGATGCCCACCAAGCGGATCAAAACGCGGCGGCAATCCGTTCATTTTTTCGACGATGGCACGCTTGGTGGAGCCAAGATCCAGCACAATGCAGGGATTGGGCGTGAAATCGGGTAAAGCTTCCAGCAGAGTTAGGATGGCCGGAACGGGAGCCGCCAGGATAACGAGATCGGCCAAAGGCAGCAGTTGAGCGGGATCGGCATCAGCCATGTCAACGATATTTTGGCGGAGGGCCAGCTCACGGGTAGCTGAATCCGGATCAATGCCATAGATGGCGGCACATTTTCCTTTAAGGGCCAGCGCCAATGAGCCGCCCATCAGTCCCAATCCAATTATCGCAATTTTTGCCTGTGGCAGAAAAAAGCCATCATCCATGGAAGCCTCACAAAACGGGGCTTGCGGGAGGTACCGGCACCAGGCGCCGGTCAACGGCCTCAGCAATGGCCTTGATTTGCTTGACCAGCTTGGCGAAATGCTCAGGCGTGAGCGACTGGCGTCCATCGGAAAGGGCGTGCGGCGGATCGTTGTGGACTTCGATGATGAGTCCATCGGCGCCAGCGGCAATGGCGGCTTTGGCGATCGAGGCAACGAAGGCCGAATCGCCGGTGGAATGGCTGGGATCGAGAATAACCGGCAGGTGAGTCAGCGACTTGAGCACCGGAATGGCGTTGATATCGGTGGTGTTGCGGGTGGCGGTCTCAAAAGTGCGGATGCCACGCTCGCAAAGCATGACGCGCGTGTTACCGCCGCTCAGGATATATTCAGATGCCATCAGGAGTTCTTCAATGGTGGCGGAAAGGCCGCGCTTGAGCAAAACCGAGGTGCGCGTCTCGCCAATAGCGCGCAGCAGATTGTAATTTTGCATATTGCGCGCGCCAATTTGCAGAACATCCACATATTTGACCATCACATCGACCTGGGCGACGGCCATGATTTCAGCCACGACGGGCATGCCGGTCAATTCGCGGGCTTCGGCCAGATACTCCAGGCCTTCCTCGCCAAGTCCCTGAAAAACGTACGGGGAAGTGCGCGGCTTGAACACGCCGCCGCGCAGGGCGTTGGCGCCAGCTTCGCGGACTGCCTGGGCAATTTCAAGCAGCTGCGTGCGACTTTCGACCGAACACGGCCCGGCAATGATGGCAATCTCATCGCCACCCACCGAGAAACCGTCCAGCGGAAAGACCGAATTTTCGGGGTGGAACTGGCGGGAGCCCAACTTGTACGGCTGTGAAATCCGCGTGACGCTCATGACGCCGGGCAAAACTTCGAATATTTCCTTCGGTACTGAGTGGCTTTCGCCCACTGCGCCGATAATGGTCTGCTCAACGCCTTCAATGACATGCGCGTTAAGGTGGTTTTCTTCGATGTGCGCGATTACATGGGCCACCTGTTCCTTGCTGGCGCCGGGGTGCATAATGATCATCATAGTGATAATTCCTTTTGGATAATGTTGATTGTTGGATGGTTACAAATAGGGAAATTGGGGGGGGGGGTTAGGACCAATCCTGCCGTGTGGGGGAATATTCGCCCTGAACGGAGGCCAGGCGTCGTCCCATAATTTGGGCAATCTGACCGACTTGCTTGACCATCGCGGCGAATTTTTCTGGTCGCAGCGATTGTTTTCCGTCTGAAACGGCGTGCGCCGGGTCGGGATGGACTTCAACGATCAGGCCATCTGCTCCGGCAGCGATCGCGGCGCGCGCAATGGCGGCAACATAGTCAGAGTAACCGGTGGAGTGGGACGGATCCAGGATAACGGGCAGATGGGTCAGGTTTTTTAATACCGGAATGGAATTGATGTCAGTGGTATTGCGGGTGGATGTTTCGAAAGTACGGATGCCGCGTTCGCACAACATGACCTGTTTGTTTCCGCCCGAAAGAATGTACTCGGCAGACATCAACAGTTCTTCGATGGTAGCGCTCAGACCGCGTTTCAGCAAAACGGTGGTGCGCGTCTCGCCAATGGCGCGCAGCAGATTAAAGTTCTGCATATTCCGCGCGCCGACCTGCAAAACATCGACGTATTTGACCATCAGTTCGAGCTGGGTTTGGGACATGATCTCGGCCACAATCGGCAAACCAGTCTGGTCGCGCGCTTCGGCCAGATATTCCAGGCCTTCCTCGCCCAATCCCTGGAAAGCGTAGGGGGAAGTACGCGGCTTGAAGACGCCGCCGCGCAAGGCGCTGGCTCCCGCTTCTTTGACGGCGTGCGCTGTTTCAAGGATTTGGGAACGCGACTCCACCGAACACGGCCCGGCGATTATGGAAATTTCCTCGCCACCGACTGTAAAGCCGTCCAACGGGAAAACAGAATCTTCCGGGTGGAATTGACGTGAGGCCAGTTTGAAGGGCTGGGTAATGCGCTTGACAATATCCACGCCATCCAGGATTTCGAACTGCTCAACGGGGATATTATGCGTCTCGCCAATGGCGCCGATAATGGTCGCTTCAATGCCCTGCGACAGGTGGACAGCCAATCCGACAGATTTGACATGCTCGATCACATGCTCCACTTCCTGCGGCGTGGCATTGGCTTTCATGATAATCATCATAGTCGTACCTCCTGAGAAAATGAAAAAGGAAAAGTCTGGCCCGAAAAGGGTTATTGCGCTGCGACAAGGTCTGGGCGGAGTTTGACCGCATCGCGCAAATAGACGTGCTTGACGGCGGCTTGCTCCAGATCAGTATTCCAATGGACCAGAACCCGGATGACGCGCGGCAGGCTGCCCGGAACAGGAATTTCGCGGGCGCACATCATTGGGACCAGACTCCAGCCCATCTGACGCGCTGCCTGCGCCGGGAAGGTGGAACATAGATCGTCAGTGACCGTAAAAAAAGCGCTGC
>CAILYI010000208.1 GCA_903838415.1 uncultured Anaerolineae bacterium
TCAACTGTACGGGGCAAAGCGTATTCGCTCGTTTGTGCGCCACCATGGAGAACGCCTACTCAAGCCTGTTTCGTTTAACTATTGGCGAAAATTACTGGGCTTACGACGATGGCAATCATCTCCATTGCCGACGCGCAAGGGAGAATTATGGGAACGCTAAATTATCCACCTCATTGGGAAGCGCTTACCCAGACTACCCGGGAAGCCTTCCACCTGCTTCCTGGGTTCGACTTCATCGAACGGTACTACCTTGCAGGTGGTACCGGATTGGCGCTCCATTTTGGACATCGCATTTCTGTTGACCTTGACCTGTTTTCAGCCCAACCGGACGCAGTTAACCCAGTTGAGCGGTCTGCAATGCGCACGGTATTCGATCACCCTTCGTTATCCATCGTTTACGACAAAGACTCAACCTTTGTCGCCAACTGGCAGGGGGTCGGCGTCAGTTTTTTCCGCCTGACCCTGTACCCACTGGTGACACCAACCACACTCCTGGACGGCGTACCGCTTGCCAGCGTTGAAGAAATCGGAGCGATGAAGCTGGCCGCAATTATTGACCGCGGAACACGCAAAGATCTCGTTGACTTGTACTACATTCTCCAACAAGTTAACCTGAAAAATATCTTTGAAGTTGCCGCTATCAAATATGCCAAAGTCGGCACCTTCGCTGTCAGCGCAACCCGCGCCATGGCTTACTTTAATGAAGCTGAAGCACTACCCATGCCGCGCATGCTGGACAAAACACCCTGGACCAAAATGAAAAGATTCCTGAACGCTCAAGCCATCGAAGCAGGACGAAAAAACCTGGAAGATCTGTGGCGCTAAAAACCGCTCAGTGCCAGACCGGCTAGATTTCATTCCACAAAATCACTCGTACCAATCCACTCGACACAGGAGGCCCTCCGCCTCCTGTGTTTTTTTGTCGTTTGCGCTCTGGGTTCATGACCCGGATCGGAGACGACAAATCTCCCAATACTTTCTATCAAACGGAGGATACATGACTACTGCACCCGAATACACCGAAAACGAGTCCATCAGGACCCAGGCTGTTCGCTATGGTCAGCTGCCAGTTTCTGCAGATGTCTACGCGGAACATGCCCTTGTTTATCTCGAAGACGGCCAGGTTGCCACACTTGAGTACGCTTTCGACGAAAACGGCTATGACACCTTGAACCTGATCAATACCAGGCTGCGCGAAAACGATCTCCCCGCCTCCTGCTGGCGTTTTCGCTGGCTGGGTGGAGAACGCGCCAGCTGGGTTTCCATCGAAAACGAGAGCGCCCGGGTGCATGCCGAATCCGCACTCTGGGACGAGGATAACTGCCAGCTTGTCGCCGCTGTGTTCTCAGGTGACAGGCAAATGACCAAGGCCATCATGGCGACCTTGATGACCAACAGCGACAAGATCAAAGGCGGGATCAAACAAAGTTACTCGCGTATCTGCAACCTAATTTCTGCGAAACGCCGCTACACCCAGGTTTCCCGTTCCCTGGCAGACGCCAATGCTTCAGGGACAGCGCTTGCCATCCTGCACCCGTTGGCTGGTAATCCCCGCGAAAGCAGCAATAACCATTTCTATGTGGTGGCAACTCCCGGCGAAGATTTGATCCAGAAGTTTCGAGAACGCCTGGATATGGCCACCTCCCTGGCCGTGCTGCCCGCCTGGGCAGACTATCTGCTGACGGCTGGGCGTGAGGCTGGCCTGGTGACGGAGTTGGGCGCTTTTGGGCCAACCTTCGCCGGTCTGCGGGTTTCAAAAACGCCCTACGGCGAGGACGGCTGGGAATCGGTGATTTCCACCGGGCTGCGGAAAGGCGCGATAGCGTTGTGAACATGCCAAATTTTGATATACTTAGGGAAGGAAAATATGGCTGACCTCCGAAAACTAACCCGCAACGAATGGGACCGCCTGGACACTCAGTTCGCCCGGACGCCTGATCCCGATGAAGGATCGTCGGCCTCAGGTGAACACTATATGCTCACCTACATTCTCAACCAACTTGGGTTTCATCCCATGTCGCGCCGAGAAGCAATGGATCTCGCAGAAAGGTTGCTTTCAAATGGATGGACAGACAACAAATAAACCCGATTGGCTGGTTCCCGGTGCTTTCGTCAAGGTTCAGCACTGGTACGGTGTGGTAGAAGACGTTGCTGTCTCTTCTGCGCGCATCATGGTACTGGTGAAATCACCAAAAGGAATTTGGCGCAATCAACGAGATGCGTCTGAATGGCTTGAATACCTTGAAGGCCAGATTGCCCCCGCTGATAAATCCGAGATTGAGCGAGAAGTAGAGGTCCACGTCAAACGTGTTCAGCAAATGCTCAAAGATCTGGATGCCTTCAAAGATTTAGCCAGCTTCACCCACTAAACAACCCAATCCCGTTTTTTTCCAACCAACCCGCCAGGGCGTTTCGTCTGGCGGGTTTTTCTATCATTTCATCAACCGTCATTCATATTCACCCGGCAAGGCGCGTCATTTGCGCCCAACCGGGCGTACTGGCGTGTCTTGCCACTGGAGGATCTCATGGCAAGGCTCGAATCACAAAGTAAGTTACTGTACTACCCCACTCCCGTTTCCATCGCGGAAATCCTGGCAACCTGGTTTTCTGCACCCCAACGGACCCGGATTGCCGACCCCTGCTGTGGCACTGGCGAGGCGCTCGTCCGCTTTTCGCAAGGTTTCAACGCCGAACGCCTCGGGGTCGAACTCTCGTACTCCCGCGCTCAGGCAGCTGAAAAAGTGCTGGACAAGGTCCTGCCCACTTCGTTCTATACTGCGACCTGGAGTGTCCAGTCGGTCGGGTTATTGTTCTCAAATCCTCCTTACGACTGGAGCCAGTTCGGTGAAATGGTCAACGGTCACAACCGCTCGGTGCGCCACGAAGTCTTGTTTATCGAGCGCGCCAAGGAAAAGATCGTCGTTGGCGGACATCACGTCATCATCGTCCCGCGCACCATTTTGGGCGATACCCATTATCTGGGCAATGGACAGGAAGCCCGTATCGCCCGGCATCTGCTGGGCTGGTATGAGCAGGTTCTGATCTACCGTTTCCCGGATGGCGAGTACGAACGCTTCAAGCAAGTCGTTATTCTGGCCTGCAAGCGGCGCGCGAAATATGCCATGCCGACCAAAGAAGCCACCGAGGCGATTGTGTGCCTGGCTGACGAGAACGCTGAAATCCCGGTGCTCCCAGAAGGTGATGGTCGCTATCTCATCCCGGCAGTTTCTGGGCAGTATGTCTTCAAGTTCACTGCCCGCGAGCCGCAGGATGAAGTCCGCGCGATGCGCAAGTGCAACCCAACGGCAGCGGCGGAATACAAACGCGCCACCTACATCCGCCCCGTGGGCGAAGCCTTCAATCCAATTGAGTCGATCAAGGTTGGCCATGTCACGCTGCTGATCTCTGGCAACGACGTGGGTGCCGTGAAACTCACCGGCGAGGACGGCCAGCCGCTGCTGGTCAAGGGGACTTCCGTCAAGGTGGTTGAGAAATCCATCGTCACCAAGATCGACGAGGCGGGCGACGAACACGATGAGGTCACGGCTGTCGATCGCTATATCCCAACCTGGACGATCACGCACCCGGAGGGTCAGGTTGAGGTCCTGACGGAGGTCGAAAAGATCGCCAGGCTCGCCGAACACTACGCCCGCGAACTGGCCGATGCGGTCCAAGTTCGTAACACCCCTTTGTATGGCAACAACCCAACCCCGGCCGAATGGGCAGCGACGGCTAAGATCGGCATCAACATGCCTGGTCTGCCAGGACGCAAAGAACGCGGCCTGTTCGAGCGCCAGCGCCACTGGGCCATCGCCCTGCAGCGCGCCATGCGCACACGCCAACACGCGATTGCCAATTTGGGGATGGGCACCGGGAAGACCGTGATCACCATTGGGGCGCTGAATACGCTTAACCAGTTCCCTGCCGTGGTGGTGGTCCCGGCACACATGCCCGCTGAATGGGTCAAAACCGCTTTGCTGGGCAGCGACCCTGAAAGCCCAATCAAGCCAATGTGGATCACCCGTCCAACCCGTGAGGCGCAGGAGGTTTCTGTGCCGGCGGCGAAAGAAATCCCTGGGGCTTCCCTGGATTTCTCGAAGCTGCTCTCGCCGCTCTTTCACCCGCAGTACCAGCCGGGTTGGATCACCGAGTGGAATACGAACACCACCAAATGGGCTGCTCTTCAGAAGGCCATCGAGGCTCTTGGCGGTGAAGTTGTGGAGACCACCCGCTGGCAGGATGAGAAGGAGGATCTCGTGCGCCGTTGGCACAGGGTTCAGGTCAAGTGCGATCTGGCTCAGGCAACGCAAATTGCCGGCTTAGTTTCCCGCACGCTGGTAGTTCGCCTGGATGGGCAAACCTACCGACCCGAGATTCAGTTCTCCGCGGACGGTCTGACCTTAACTTACTTCGATGCCGACGATTACACCCTGTTTGATTTTGAGCAGGATTGGAAAGCTGGCAAGCTGGGCAAGAAGGCGCTTGCCATCCTGTCGGTCGAAACCGCAAAATACGATGCCGGGGACGATCTTGGTCTGCATACGCCCCGGGCGCACATCTACGCCGAAAACGAAGAAACTGGCGAAAAGACCCGTCAGGGAGTCCGCATTTGCCCGCGCTGCGGCCAACCCGTTCGGATTGGCTGGCGCTTCTGCGAGAATAAGGTCAGAGACCAAAAACTCGGCGACCCCATACTTGACGAACACGGCAAGGTTGTCTCGTATAAACTCCAGGCTTTGCCTGAAGATGCGAAAGACCTGCCCGCTTGCAGCGCTCCGTTGTTCCAGTTTTCCCGCTACCGGCGGACGGGGGGTGCGCGGCTGCTTCAACACAAGCTCCGCGGGCTGTTCAAAGTCTATGTCGTGGATGAAATTCATAAATTTAAAAGTTTGGACACAGATGGAGGCTGTGCTGACCAGCGGCTGATTTCGGCAACCAGATACAGCCTCGGTCTGACTGGCACCCTCTTTGGAGGCCAGGCGAGCAGTATTTTCCCCATTCTTTACCGCCGCGTCCCGGAAGTTCGGGCGCAGTTTGCCTTCGAGGATCTCACCCGCTGGGTGGACACCTACGGCATTTGGGAAAAGAAATGGAAGGAAAACAAGGCCAGCCTGACTGGTCTGGGCGCGAACACCGGTCTCAAACGCTGGGGCTATCGCTCCCGCGAGCTGCCCGGCGTCTCGCCCGCGGTCATCCGCTACCTGCTGCCGCTGTGTGTCTTTGGGCAGGTCACCGATCTGGGTTACCAACTGCCCCCGTTTTCGGACCAGGTACAGGCCATCCAGATGACCGATGAAATGGCGGAGCAATATAACGGCGGCAGGCAAGACATCCTGGATGAAGCCATGCAATTGCTCAAGGTAGAACATGACCCCGGCGGCCTGTCCGTCTGGTTCAATTTCTGTCGCTTCCGCGCCAACAGCATGTGGCGTCCAGAAAACGTTGCATACTCCGGCAGGAGCGGCGCGGGATTCTCGCTCGGGTTTGGCGCAATGAACTCCCTGGGTGAATACCTCCCCAAGGAAAAGCGTCTGGCCGAAATCGTCGCCGAGAATACCCGGCGTGGCCGCAAGACCCTGATCTTTGCCGAACAAACCGGTACCCGCGATATAGTGCGACGTGAAGTAGTCTAAATAATTGTTCAACAGGAGAAATCTTGTAACGAACCTGCTGTTCCATCAGCAGTACCCTAGGCGGTAGTGCGGTAAGGTAACGAACCGTATAAAGCCCGCTAACAATGCACCCCAGATTGCAAAATCGGCATCGAAACTGCAAAGCGATGATGTCTCTGCCAGCGTAAGGCGGATAAGGGCTAGGGTGGATGGTATGGGCAACACATGTGAACTCTCGATAAACGTCGTCAGTGTCAAAAGCCAAATACGCTGATAGGCTCTAACCAAAAGGGATGTGGCTGGAACAGGGTCTTATGTCTACCCTGTCATGGACAAATAGCCACCGGCGAAGAGAGAGGCCCTAACCCATCTGGTTATTTAGACTGAACACGGAAACCCCGTCATTCTCCCCACTGGGGTAGGAAGCCGTAAGGCGTACCAACGGAATGGCGGGAATAGGAGGATGGAAAAAGCGAAGGCTGCCCGGTAATAGGGCAGATAGGGAGTGAAACATTCTCCCGCGCGAAAGCGGGCTGACTTCCATCTGGTCTCTCATCACGAGAAAACTTGAATAACTGACAAAGGAGGCAAAGCAGATGACAGCAATTACAACTGAACAATCAGAAATGAACGCTGGTGCGGCCTCCCACGAAGGTGAGGGCTGGCACAGTATCAACTGGCAGCAAGCCCATGAAAACGTGCGTCGGCTGCAAGCGCGTATCGTGAAGGCAACTCAGGAAGGCAAGTGGGGAAAGGTGAAAGCCCTACAACACTTGCTGACCCACTCGTTTAGCGGCAAAGCTCTCGCCGTCAAACAAGTGACAGAAAATCAAGGCAAAAGGACACCTGGAGTAGACGGAGATATATGGAACACCCCGTCCAAGAAAACCTTAGCCATACACAACCTGAAGCAGAACGGCTACAAGCCACAACCGCTCCGGAGAGTGTATATCCCAAAGAACCATGACAAAACCAAGAAACGCCCGCTCTCCATCCCCACCATGAAAGATAGAGCCATGCAAGCGCTCTATTTGCTCGCTCTCGAACCGGTGGCGGAAACGACTGGCGATCCAAACTCCTACGGGTTCAGGAAAGCGCGGTCATGTGCAGACGCTATAGAGCATTGCTTCTCTGCTCTTGCCCCAAAGCACATGGGAGCATGGGTCTTGGAAGGTGACATCAAGTCATGCTTCGACCGGATTAGCCATGAGTGGCTTATTGCCAATATCCCTACGGACAAAGGCATTTTGCGCAAATGGCTAAAGGCTGGCTACATGGAAAAGCACGTTCTCTATCCCACCAATGAAGGTACGCCGCAGGGCGGTATCATCTCACCCGTATTGGCAAACATGGCTCTGGACGGTTTGGGCAAACTGCTCAAAACGTACTACCCCATGTTTAGTCGCCAGCAACGTAGGGCGAAAGTCAACCTCGTGCGGTATGCGGATGATTTCGTTATCACTGGCAGCTCGAAAGAAGTGCTGGAAAACGAAGTAAAGCCCCTTGTTGAAACCTTCTTGAAAGCGCGCGGTCTGGAACTCTCGCAAGAGAAAACCCATATCTCACATTTAGAGGATGGATTTGACTTCCTCGGACAAAATGTACGCAAGTACAACGGCAAGCTACTTATCAAGCCATCCAAGAAAAGTATCAAGACATTCTTGGATAAAGTCCGGGAAATCATCAAATCAAACCCACAAATCACTGCCGGGCGATTGGTAATGCTGCTAAACCCTGTAATTCGGGGCTGGGCGCTCTACCATCGGCATGTGGTTAGTTCGGACGCTTTTCACGATGTAGACAATGCGATCTATCATGCGCTATGGAAGTGGATAAAACGCCGCCACCCGAACAAGGGCCTTCGCTGGATGAAAGTGAAATACTTCAAAACAGTTGGGCGTGATAATTGGGTGTTCTCCGGCGAACACAACGAGAAAGAACGGCACCTCATCAATGCCTTGAGTATCCATATCAAACGGCATACGCTCATTAGAGGAAAAGCCAATCCATTCGACCCAGCATGGGAACTCTACTTTGAAACACGCCTTGGCGTGAAAATGGCAGATAACCTGCATGGACGACGATACCTTCTCCACTTGTGGAAGGAACAGAACGGAATATGTCCAATCTGCAAGCAAAAGATAACCAGGCTCACTGGATGGCACAACTATCACATAGTTTGGCGATCTTTAGGCGGCCCAGATACGACAGACAACCGGATTTTGCTCCACCCAAACTGCCATGCGCAAGTCCACAGCCTGAAACTAACTGTCGAGAAACCGTGTCCCTCACGGGGCAATCGAGAGGCTTGAGCTGTATGAGGCGAAAGTCTCACGTACAGTTCTTAGGGGAGAGGATGACGGTAACGTCGTCCTTTTACCCGACAGAAGTCGAATGAAACACGCCCTCCAGTCCGCTGATGTTGGTCGCCCGCTGAAGGTTGAAATCCTGAGCGCCAGCGACATGGCTCCGGCCAAGCGCATGGCCTGGATCAAAGCCAATGCGCCCAGGATTGATGCGCTCATTGTGAACCCAAAGCTGGTGGAAACCGGTTTGACGTTGACGATGTTCTCAGACATAGTCTTTTACGAGGTCACGCCCAGCCTGTATGTCTGTTGGCAAAGTATGAGGCGCGTTTGGCGATTAGGCCAATCGAGGGAGGTTACGACCCACTTTCTGGCTTATGCTGGAACGGTGGAGATGGACATCCTGAACCGGATGGGCAGGAAGATGCGCTACGCATCCATGCTTTACGGCGACTCGGCCGCTTCCGTGCTCGAGTCATCCGAAGGCGATGAGAGCCTCAAGGATGAAGTTATCCGCGCGGCGCTCTCGGGCGTTCTGATCGAGGAGAAAGAGTCGGTCAAGCACCTGTTCTCGACCGGCAACGAGAAGACCATTTCTGTTTCCATCGAGATAACCGGTTCGCTGGTAGCATCGACGCCGGCTCTGCCGATAGCGCCCGACTGGAATGAGTGGGCCAGGCTCAAAGGCTTGAATATTGCCAGGATGCCTCGCCGCAAGAGTAAAGAGGCTGTGCTGCTGGTCGGCCAGATGTTGCTAAAGTTTTAGGAAGATGAAAGGCGAGGCTCAAAGCCTCGCCTTTTTTGTTGTGCGCCCAGCATGGACAGCTGGTTTGGATGTGTTGGAAAAGGGGCACGATACTCTATCAAGAGCTACGATATTCCTGTCCCAAATTAGTGCTTGGCATTATGCCGGGTGAGTATCAATGGCTTGCTTCAATGCTCGTTCCAACTCAGAATCTGCGCCAGGGTAAAGTTCAACCGGCCCAGCCTTTGCTAAAATACTTTCCACTTTTTCATGAGCTACCAGCTCAATGTTTTTACTGCCAGCCTTTATCCAGTCGCCACTTGTTCGGCGGCGGAACAAGGAGGGGAAGAACATTTCCTTCCTGAAATGTTTTGCTGTGTGCTCTGTCTTCAGGAAATCGCCACCATAGCCCGCGCTGCGGATTACATCCAATGCCAGAGTGTCATCATTGACGACAAAACCTTCGCGGATGCGCTTGATCATGTGTACCATCTCATCACAGATAACTACCATCTCAGGCGCACCGTACATTCCAAATGCAAGCGTGCCCAAGCTTTGGCACATGGTCATCCCCGCCAAACTTACCATCATTAATGTTTCCATGGCTTCCGCTGCTGCTTCGGCATCGGGAATTTTGCCTTCCACTCCCGCCCCGAGACCATAGATGGGCAAACCATATCGGGTAGCTAACTGTACCATTGCCACCTTGCCAAGGTCTTGCTCCGGACTGCCATACGTAACCTGTGTTGTTCTCATATCAAATACGTCTGTATCTGGTTTAAGAATGATTGGAGATCCTGGTTTGATCAATTGGGTGAGCACTACACCAAACAATACCTCCGCATTGGTCAACACCACGGTTCCAGCGACAGTTGCCGGGGAAGATGCCCCCATTAACGGCCCAGGTGAATACATGATCGGTACTCCGGCATTGATACAATCAATTATGCCCTCATTCATGACAGCGATCTTGAAAGGCGAAATCGGGGTGACCATGCCGAGTACGCTGGGCTTCTGACGTAACATATCCTCTCCACCCGATGCTGCAGCTGCCAGACTTAGCAAGCTTTGCGTAAAAGGTCTCTCCAGAACATTGAGCACCGTTGGCTTGGTTGTATTGCGAAAGATGGCATCAAAATCATGAAAAAAGGTGTGTCCGGTGGGCATATCGCCTGACATGCACAGGGTTTGGACAAAATCGATATTCGGTAAAGCATGTCCCAACCGGGTACTGTTTATCATATCTTGTTTAGTTGGTTGCCTCGAACGACGAAGGTCATAATCCCAGAACTGGGGTTCTGAAGTACCACCCATTCCATAATAGGTATTTCCCAATTCAAGGTGCATATCTCGGGCAGGGTCATTCCGGCCATGTAATATAAAGGATTTTGGCGCAGATTGAAGAGCCCAATCTACTAATTCTTCGGGAACCCGTATTGTGCGAGCAGAACGGTCAACCTTGGCGCCGCCTTTGGAAAAAATATCCAAAAATAAATCAGATTCACTAAAAAAACCAGGATCCATCATAAGGTCTAATGATGCCCGATATATTTTTTCTACATCTTCATCTGATATAACGGTATATGTCCCTTGCCGTGATTTGGGGTTCATCGATATTCTCCTGGTAATCATATTTGGGGTGGCAATTTAAAACATGAACTTAGAAAACAGCTTGCTTAATTACATCTGATAGGGAGATGCTGTTGACGCGCGGAGCACCAATTCATAACTAATTTGCATAAATACGGCGGGTTTATCCAATTCAGCAGGGTTTTTAATATGCTTTAATAGCAGTTCAACAGCCGCTTCCGCTAAGCGGGCGTGATTGATGGCAATCGCCGAAATAGGAGGCTTGGAAAACTGAAACCATTCCAAATCATCAAAACAAATCAATGAAATTTCATCAGGGATATGAACATCATGATGCGTGATCGTTTTCATGACCCCAGCCATCAAAGCATTACTGGCAACAAATATGGCGGTGGGAGGTTTTATCAATTGTAGAAAAGATTCTGCCGAGGCAGATCCCCTATCATCGTTCAAAGATCCCATTTTGATGAGGGATTGATCTACGAAGACGGAAGCATCTTTAAGAGCTTTTATATATCCCTGCAAACGATCATTATTACTGCTGTGAGCGATATTCCCGCCTATTAAGCCGATACGAGTATGACCAAGTTTTAGCAGATGATTGGTTGCCGCGTAAGCACCGGCGAAATCCTCAAAAACCAGGGTCGGCAGGCGGTTGCCTTTCACCTTGCGTACAATCGAAACGGCCGGTATATGTTTATTGATAACCAGGTCCGTCAATTCACTATCTGATGCGGTAGGTACCCAGATCAATCCATCGACATTATGCCCAATTAATTGGCGCAATGTGTTTTTTTCGATTTCCTCGTCATCGCGTGTGGATGATAAAAGTAATTGGTAACCATGGACATTGAGGAGTTGACTGACATCATCAGCAAGTGCAGTGTAATAGGCATTTAATAAATTTGGAATGAGTAAACCAATTGAATTACTTTTCTTCTGGCGTAAACTTTTTGCATGAAGGTTGGGTTGGTAGTGTAGATTTTCTGCAGCTATTTTTACCCGGGTCTTAATATCTTCAGATGAATAACCAGTATTGTTAAGCACGCGTGATACTGTGGCAACCGAAGTTCCTGCCGCCAATGCTACATCGTTCAAATTTGCACGTTTTTGATTATATGATTTCAATGGTTTTTACCTGTAATTCGATAAAAAATTACCCGCTTCTATCCATGATGCGATGGAGGCTGCGCGTTCGATTGAGTTGTGGTGCATGAATAAATCGACAATCCCAAATATGATTGGGCGATTTATTGATGCAAATAAATTATGCATGTACGATTGAAAATCGGCTTCCGAGACCCATTCTTCCAGGATGACAGATGGGATGGCGCCCCAGATTAATGGACCATGCTCCCAGGCCCGCCAGGCATCATCAAAGGTACAATTAGTTAAGGGCGAAGGAGAGAAGGATTCACACACATCCAGGCCAGTTTCGGGTAATAAATTGAGCAAGGGTCGCATGTCACCGTCCGTATGACTGCCCACTTTTTTACCCTGGACGTGCAATGCGTCACAATATTTTTGGTATGCCGGCAAGCAGTAGCTTTTAAACAAACGAGGACTGGTCATCGGACCGTGAAGATTGTCTGGAAATTCCACGTAAGGAACATCGAGAGACGAAATTAATTGTATGATTTCCATCATTTGGCTGTCCAGTAATTCAAATAAATGCTGGACCGAGTTGGAACGCTGCTGCAGCGCTTTGAAAAGGGGGATCTCCCCAAGGTACTCAAGTAGTACTTGTTGAAACGGAATACGGTTAATCAGAGGCACAACCAGGCCTTGTTCGCCAATTTCTGCTTCATCGGCATGAATTCTTTCAAATAATGGTACGCATTCGATTTTTTCTAAAATATATTCAAGTACCTGGTAATCTTCATCGCTTTGAATAAGATGATGTTTCAAGTAAGGGTCAGTCCCGGTCGAAACATTTTCAGCTAATAATTGGTGCTTAAGACCGAGGCGACCAACCGGGGTTTTAAACTCAGTGATGGTTTCTCCAGGTCGATCAGATGGAACAATATCCCACATCCCTGGGAAATTTTCGATTACAGGTTCAAAACCCTGAAAAAGAGGTTCACCATTGAAGGTTGCTTTAACCTCCACGCCACGTAATCGAAATGCGAGCGGGGCTGAAAATTTGAGTCGCCCTATCCCAACAGCTTGATGGACCTGGTTAAGCGAAAGCCCCTGTAAATGTTCAGGCATGGTGTTCGTACGAGTGTGGCTTTTATACCACGTCTCCAGGCGCGTGATGAAAGGCAATCGTGCTGGTTTTCCACCACTTAGAACCGTCAACATCCGTTCGCGCATGCTATTATCCACGTCCATAGGTTGTCAACTACTTTACTGCGCCGCTGGTCAATCCGCGAATAAAGAATCGTTGTCCGAAAATATAAAGAACAACAATGGGGATGGTTGCAATCAATAACCCAGCCATTGTGGCAGGGATATCCACATAATTACGCGAACGCAGTGAAGCTATTCCTACCATCAGGGTCTTTAAGTCATCTTTTTGCATGAAGACCAGGGCGATCAGTAATTCATTCCACACCCACAGTGCATTGACAACGATTAAAGTAATCACAGCTGGCGCAGAAAGCGGCAGCATGATCCGCCAAAACACGCCCAGATTTGAACAACCATCCATACGTGCTGCTTCGATAATCTCCTTGGGGATGGATCGGAAAAAATTTGTCATCAGGTATATGGAAAAAGGCAATAATAAACCGGTATAGATCAGGATGGTTCCCTGGAAGGAATTAACCAGGTGCCAGCTTACCATCGACACAAATAGTGGGATGATCATTACTACTGGCGGAACAACCATTAAAGAAAGAATGATGTTGAACAAGGTGCGTTTACCGGGAAATTCCATACGCGCAAAAGCAAAAGCTGCCAAACAAGCGATTAACAATGACATGCCTACAGCGCCAACAGTAAGAATTGTACTGTTCGCGAAGCGCAGGAAAAATTTTTCGCCCGCAAGCGCTGTATCGAAGTTTGTCATGGACAGAGAAGATGGTAAACCCCATTTATCGGCAATGAATTCTTGCTTGGTCTTGAATGCTGAGACTGACATGAAATAGACGGGAAAAAGAGAAAGTAAAGTTGCAAAAATTACCAGTAACTGACGAACAGACATGCCCATCCAGAAGGTGAACCCATATCGTGATTTCATTCTACCGCCTCTATACTGGATGAATTTTCTCTGAGACGTAATTCTAAAAAGATTAACACCCCGGTTATTAAGAGTAATAGAACCGCTACTGCCGATGCGATATTCAATTGGTTGTAACGGAATGCTGTCTGATAAATGTAAAGCTCAGTAACCATCGTTGAATTGCCTGGCCCTCCACCTGTCATCACGTAAACATAACCAAACACCCATGACAACATGGTGATGACAGATATGATGGTAAAAAATTCGATCACTGTCGCAAGTTGTGGAATGGTGATATTCCACTGAAGTTGCCACCAATTTGCGCCATCTATTTTCGCCGCATCAAACAGGTCCTCTTCAACCGACATCAGCCGTGCCAGGAACAGCACTATGCCGAACCCAACCTCCTTCCAGACAATGACGAACATCAATGTCGGTAAAGCAAGTTTGGTACTTCCCAGCCAATCAAGTGCTAAAAATCCAAGGCCGATTGTTTTCAGAAAATCATTGAGAACCCCGGTTTGTTGAAAAATATACGAAAAAATCAAGCCTACAACTGTGATTGGTAATAAATAAGGTAGAAAAAGTGTAGTGCGGTAAAATTTCCAGCCCCTGATGCGTTCGAATAAAAAGATCGCCAGCAAAAGAGCAGCTGCGACCATTATTGGCACACAAATTAACAGGGCGATATTATTTTTGGCTCCCTGAAGGAATACATCATCTTTTAAAACCGACTTGTAGTTTGCCAGCCCTACAAAAAACATTTCTCCTTTTATTGGGCGTTGAAAACTTGAAATTAGTAAACGCAGGACCGGATAGCCAAAAACAAATAATAAAATTGCGATAGCCGGTGAAAGAAAAATGTACGGTTCTATCTTACGAAACATGAGTATTTTCCGTATAACCTGGGTGCAAAACCATTTGTTGGTTTTGCACCCAGGCATTTTTATGAAAAAACTTGCCTATTTTGCCCAGGCTTCGAAGTTAGCCTTTTGTTCCGCGCTTTGGTCGCGCCACTTGGTGATTACATCCTCTGCCATCTGGGCTAATTCCTCGGGCTTCTTGTCACCAGAGAATAATAGCTGCGCTCCAGCATAATTCGATTGTTCATCTAACATGCTGGGGATGAAGTTCTCAAGATTTGGACCTGCTACCGTAGTATCCCAATCGTAAATTTGCTTCAAGATTGGCTGGTCGATTAAACTCGGATCCATGCGTTTATCCGCGGGGAGCACACCGGTATACTTGAACCAGGCGGATAAACGTTCGGGAGTGTGCATGTACATCAGGAAATCAGCTGATTCTTGTTGGTGCTTAGACCAGGAGGTAATACCCCAGCCCTGTGCAGTTGTAACATACGTATTCGCCAGTTTCTTATCGGCATATTTTGGAACCATCATGACGGCCATGTTGTCCCAACCAATGGTGTCGGCCCAACCTTTCAGGAAGGTGTCATTCCCAAAGATCATTGCTGACTTGCCTTGAACAAACAAATCCTGTCCTTGTTGGTAATCAATTGAAACAATATCTGAGTTCCAACAATTTGCTTGTTTCAACTCATCCAGGCGTGACCACCATTCTGAAAAAGCTGGATCCGTGAATTTGGCCTGTCCAACAGCAGCTGCCATAAATTCTTTTTCGCTGTCATGGGTCTGGCGAGCGAGAATTGAGAATAGCCATCCACCGAACCAACCATCCTTTAATCCGCCGGAAATGGGAGTGACTCCAATTGCGTTTAGCTTGGCGCAGGCATTTTTCAGCTCTTCCCAGGTTTTTGGGGGATTCTTTGGATCAAGTCCGGCTTTTTCAAAGAGTTTTGGATTGAATACCATCGGGTTCCCGGAAAGATACCAGGGAACACCCCATAACTTCCCATTGTAAGTGCGTTCAAAATTGTTGATATAGTTATCGCGCTCTGCGGCAGGGATCAAATCATCCACCGGGACTATGGCATTGCTCCAAGCGTTTTCCAAGGTCCAGACGCCGCCCCAGAAATATTGAATGTCTGGTCCTTCTTTGGCGGCGGCAGCTGCCTGAAAGGATGGGATCAAGGTATCTGTGGATTGAAGCACTGCTTCGATAGTAATATTTGGGTGAAGCTTCTGGTATTCCGCGATGGTTTCATCCATAAATTTTTGCGCGCCAGGTGCTTCTTGTTCACCCCACCACCAGACAACAAGCTTGATGGGGGCCTGTGAAGGAGCCTCGACTGTCGGTTGTTCTGGAGCAGAATTTGCTGGTGGGCTGGTGGGTTCGACTGCTGCTGTGGGTGCTGCGGAACCGCATGCAGACAACAGCAAGCTGAGTAATGTTAAAACGATCATGAAGCGGAAATTAGTTCTCATTTTTCTCCTCCGGTAATTCTATTAATCTGGTTGACGAACAGATAGCCTATCAAAGGTGTGGGTAGATAGTTATGCATTTCTTCCAGAAAACCTCCTTACTGAATTCTTGTGCCAACTTTGTTGACATGATTGGAAAAGGGAGGTAATTTAATTAATAGAAAAATTGTATGTACAGCTTAGAAAAAACCAACTACGCTGGTTCAAATATGGAAAGGGGAAAAGATAAACACCATAAATTCAGCAAAACAATATGGTAATGTGAGAACGTTTCCACAACATGGTAGCATAAAATAAAATGCTTGTCAAGAAAGGATTACGAAACACAAAATGGATCTGGTCAATTACAACCAATTATCGATAAAGGCAGTAATATTTCAGCATGATCTTGAAGTAGAAAAAATTGATTACCACTAAATTTATTTTGTATTGCTTGTGAAAAAATAGGTCGATCGATTTTCAAAAATTGTATTCCTAAGGAGAAAGTTGAATATGACTCAAGTTTTAGTTTGACTACTTTCAACAATTCATTCATCTCCTGGAATGCCATCCCCATTAATTTCTCGTAGTGATTGTTCCTGATGCGAACAATGTGGTACTTGCGACAGGAGATGATGTTTTTACCAGTGTGGAAAAGGTGTCTACCACCTCCGGGATGGCTTTCGGGGTGATCAAACCCAGAGTCCATCTGTTCCGTGCTATTGAAATAACTGAGTAGTCTTCATGCGATAAATTTTCACCACCTCATATGAAAATCTATTTTCATAACAGACTACATGTCCCTCGGGACGCCCCAAAGGATGAAAATGTGCTATAACGGGCACAACTTGGCTGACACAGAGATCGTAATTTCGCTAGTGCCTCGAGCCTGTATAACAGACGGATCCGGATACCTGCAGGCACCCCTAATTGTCGCTCCCTTCGGTGGGAAGCACGTAGATCAGTTTCTGATCGATTGGGTATCCAAGTCAGCCAGATTATTCTCCTGGATGATGCGGAATGAGGACCGTATATAAGAATGTAGCTGGCTTGGATGTGCATAAGAAGATAATTGTTGCGGCAATTATTGTTCAGCAAGCTGACGGGACTTGGTTGGAAACCAAGCGAAACTTTGGAACCATGACTGTCGATTTGCTGGAGCTTTCCGATTGGTTGACGGCGTTTGGTATAACGCATGTGGCCATGGAGAGCACTGGCGAATACTGGAAGCCCATTTTCAATATTCTGGAGAACAATTTTGAAGTGTTTGTGGTGAATGCCCAACACATCAGTAAAGTACCTGGACGCAAAACCGATCAGAGCGATGCGGAATGGATTGCGGAACTGATGCAATTCGGCTTGTTGAAGGCCAGCTTCATTCCGCCTTTGGGGCAACGCGAATTGAGAGATTTGACGCGCTACCGAAGTAGCTTTGTACGTGAGCGTTCTACATTGACCAATCGAATACAGAAAGTGCTGGAAGGCGCGAATATCAAATTGGCCAGTGTAGCGACAGACGTAATGGGCGTTTCCGGCAGAGCTATGCTGGAAGCTATCATTCAAGGCGAAGCCAGTCCAGAACAGATGGCCGAGTTGGCAAAAGGACGCATGCGCGAGAAGCGTGAGCAGTTGGCTAAGGCGTTGGAAGGAAGAGTCAAAGATCATCATCGTTTTGTATTAACAGAACTTCTATGTCAAATTGATAGCCTAGATGAAACGATAGAACGATTTGGCCAAAAGATTGAGGAATATTGCCGCCCTTTTGAAACAGCAGTGCAATTGTTGGATACTATTCCTGGAGTAGGTCGTGAAATGGTAGAGATCATTGTGGCTGAAATCGGCACTGATATGAGTCGCTTCCCAACGGCTGATTATTTAGCAGCCTGGGCAGGAGTGGCTCCGGGCAACAACGAGAGTGCTGGCAAGCGCCGTTCAGGTAAAACGCGTAAAGGTAACAAAGCGTTAGGAGTAGCCTTGAACCAGGCTGCCCATGCTACTGCTCATACTAAGAAAACCTATTTATCTGCCCAATATCGCCGTTTGGTCGGTCGGCGAGGAGCAAAGAGAGCCGCTGTTGCAGTGGCACATTCGATATTGGTGATAGCCTATCATTTGATAAAACGAAATGAACCTTACCGCGATCTGGGTGGAGATTATTTTGACAAACGTCGCCCAGAAGCCAGTACAAAACTCTTGGTGAAACGTTTGGAGCATCTCGGTTTTCAGGTTTCACTTCAGCAAATACAGGCTCCGCTGGCCGTGTAGTTTATTTTCAGATCAGCTAAATGCAGAAAATCACAGATTTGAATTCTTTGTCATACTGCGCGTACTTTTTCAGGCGCGAAACATCTAAAAAAAACAGCTTTAGTGGCTCATCGGTCGCTGAAAACGCTCCACCAGAGTGACAATTTTGTTGGCGATTGGTAAACCTGTGATTTACTGAAATGGCATTTTTGAGAGATTTTCCCGATTATCAGGATTTATTCAACCTTTCCTGGCTTTTACAGATTCTCGAAAAATCATTTTTTCACTCAATATCATTTACCGAGGGATTGATAACATGCGTCCAAACGTTCCCCATCTTCTAGAATTCCTTACGAACGAGCAAGCAATTATGGTTCATCAGTCTGTTCTCCAAGTTCTTGATGAAGTGGGTGTTCGCGTGGAATGGCGCCCAGCTTTGGATGTGTTTTCTGAAAATCACTGCCATGTTGATTTTAATTCGGGTATCGTCAGAATTCCACCCAATGTACTGGAGCAAGCCTTAAAAACGTGTCCCCAAGAGTTTACTCTGCATGCGCCTGATCCTCAAAAAAACATACACGTCACCCTGGACGATGTTTATACTATCGCAGGATCCTCCGCATTGAATGTACTTGACCTGGATGGTATCCATCGCCCAGCCACCCTGCAAGACCTTTCAGACCTGACTCGCCTGATCGATGGTTTGGAGATGGCCAATATAATGCACGCGATGGTGATACCCCAGGATATTCCCCAACCAGGAATTGATCGTGTTCTATTTTCGACAATTTTACGCAATACCACCAGGCATTACTATTCACAAGGACAGGGCGGCAGCAGTGTCAGGGATCAAGTGGAACTGGCGAAAATTATCCAAGGCGGTAGTCAAAATGTAATTGACCATCCTGTCTTTAGCTTTGTGATTTGCTTGAACTCGCCACTCGTACATTCTGCTGAACGGGTGCAGGAAATGATGGAATGTGCGCGTTACAATATCCCGGTTTGGTTGGAAGCAACAAACATGATGGGCGCTACTGGCCCGATCAGCATTGCCGGGGCGCTTGTGGAGCATAGCGCCAATGTTCTGGCGAGTTTGACCCTTATGCAGCTGTTAAATCCCGGGCACCCTTGTGTATTTTCAATCGCTTCTGGAGGATTCAATATGCGATCTGGCGCTTATGTGGCATCGTCGCCAGAATCAGTACTCTTGCATTGTGCCACAGCACAGATGGCGCGGTTCTACCGGTTGCCTTTCCAGGGGTGCTCAGGAATTGATAGCTGTTTACCGGACGCGCAGGCAGGCTATGAACGGGCAATGCAGGCAATTCCTTTCAGTCTTGCGGGTGTCAACTTTATTCACCTTGCGTTTGGAATGATGGGACAATTACTTACATCAAGTTACGAACAGGCGGTCATCGATAATGAAATTTTTGCCGCGGCGTTTCGCATTGCCGCAGGAATTAGGGTCACACCGGAGACTCTGTCTGTTGACCAGATTAAAAACGCAGGGCCTGGCGGGCAATTTCTTAACCAAAAATTCACACAGTCCAACTATCGGGCAGAACATTGGCAGCCACGGTTAACAACAAGAATGGGTTGGAATGAATTTCAAAGAGATCAAATGGGACAGGATATGCGCCAGCGGGCGAATGATGCCGCCAGGCGATTACTCAAGGAACATCATCCGCAGCCCCTTGATATGAATCAATCTCGTGAACTTGAACGGTTGGCGTGGGAAATGCAAAAGAAAGCAATCCCGGGAAGTTGAACTCAACTCAAATTATGCAGGATTTCAACAACCAGTTCAGTTTCCAATGTTTGCCCGCCTTGTAATACTTTTGCTTGCCCGGCTTTGATTGCATCTGCCAGCGGGTAGCGAGAGACCCATGGCTCCAGTCCAATGCCGTAAATCCCTTTCAGAGGGGGTAAATCCGCGCCGCCATACGGCTGCCAATCCATCAGCCACGGGAAAATATCCTTATCCCATTCCAGCTTGAAACTTAAGTTCAGCCGGGGATTGGTAACGCTGTAAACACCCTTTGTTAGTCCACCCAAAATGGCGTCGTCGTGCGAATGAATTTCAGGACCGGGGATAATCCGCAAATCAATCGCTTCACCGCTTCGCCCACGGGCGAAGGGCCATTTTTCGCTTTGACGGGGTTCCAACCGCGCGGTCAAAGGTTCAAAAAGCACATCAGGAGTGTAAACCTGTTGGGCAGGCATATCCACAAGACAGCCTGTCTCCAAAAAATTACCACCCAGAGTGATGTGGTGACCCCAGACAAATTCATAGGGTTCTTCCCCAAGGTTGGTAATTTTTTCCTGAATTATTAACCGGCTTTCTCCTTGGCGCAAGCGCATCACTCGTTCCAGGCGGAAAGGAGTGATGCTGCAATTGACTGACAGGCGTAGAGTTGTTTCTACTTCGTCATCCTGTAACACATCGAATTGCCAGGGTAGCAGCGCCACTTCGCCATGAAAAGGGATCTCCCGGCCGTGCACCTGGCAGGCGTCGTTCGCATTGGGGAACAATTCCTGCCATCCGCCTTCGTAATTTTCCAGGAAATCGACCGGTTGATGCGAATTGGGAGGCTTGAGTCCCCAGGGGGTCTGCATCAGGAATTGAACATCCGGCGAGCTGTCCTGGGTTTTATAGGACAGCTCGAAGATGTCAGCGCCTTTTCCTGGTAAAACCCCCACCCGCAAATGACTGTTTTCAAGGAATATGGCCGAATGACCATTAACCGTGGTTTGTTTCAACATGGTACGATAATCACCTAAAACGTGATGGTCAAACCGCCATCCACGGTGATCACCTGCCCGGTGATGTAGGATGCATCTGGACCGGCAAGGAAGTAGAAAACGCCTGCCACTTCCTCGGGCATGCCTGCCCTACGCATAGCCAGGTGATTGCCTACGACATAGTTTTGTATAAACCATTCACCATCCAGTTCGCTCACGCCGTTGACAATGCTCATCGCCGTGCGGATGAATCCAGGCGCTACTGCATTGACGAGAATATTCTTCTCCGCCAGTTCCAGTGCAAGTCCGCGGCAGTACTGGTTGATGGCAGCTTTTGCCATTGAATAAGCGCTGGACCCAGGCTCGGCACGATCGCAGTGGATTGAGGTGCAGTGGATGATCCGTCCACCGTTTTTCATCCACGGCACAGACATGCGGGTCATGTAGACAGCCGCATCAATCATCATATCAAAGGGCTTGCGCCATTCTTCCAGGGGCGAGTCGGTCACATGGGCTGCCATGTACACGCCAGCGACGTTCGCCAGGGCATCTAAACTACCCCATTTTTCTGCAATCGCTTTGCCAATCGAATCGGCGCAGGCCGGGTCACTGTAATCTCCTGGGCAGATCAAATGATTTCCGGGAGGAAAAGTTGCCACAAGGTCCTGCAGCAGGTTTTCGCGCCGGGCCGTAACACACACGTCCCAGTTCTCATTCGCAAACCGTTGTGCAGTTGAATAGCCAATACCGGAAGACGCCCCGGTAACAACAACTTTTTTTCGTTCTGACATAAATGACATCTCCTTGTCAATTACCCAAATGTTTTGTAAGCACTTCGCAGCCATCCTGCGTTACGAGTACGACGTCTTCTAGTCGAACTCCGCCGGTTCCTGGCACGTAAATTCCTGGTTCAATGGCAATCACCATCCCTGGCTGGATTTTCATCTGGTTATATGGGACGATGCGTGGTTCTTCATGATAACTTGTTCCCAATCCGTGACCGGAATGATGCGGATAAGGGGCATATCCCTCGTCCTGGATGGCGTTTCGCAGCATTTTATCCAGATCGCAGGCGAGTACACCTGGTTTGATCGCCGCAATCCCTTTTTTCAAGGTGTTCAATACAATCTGGTACATTTTTTTTAGATCAGGGGAAGGTTCACTTGCGAAGTGTGTGCCGGCATTATCGCCCCAGTAGCCATTCAAGCGCGGCACAATATCAGCGATGACAGCGTCCCCCGCAGCTATTATGTATTCTCCCGGCAGACCGCCGATATCGGCGGTTCGGCTGCCAGCGATAAAATCAGCTACGATCGGCAGGCGGCAGCCCGCGCTCATATCAAGCTGACATTTTACCCGGTCCCATAATTCAATTTCGCTGATCCCCGGCTGGATCAGGCGCCGCGTTTCAAACTGTGCGAGATCACAAATCCTGAGTGATGCCCGCAGTAATTCGATTTCCCTGGCAGTTTTTATTGCGCGCAGTTGATCAAAGCTGCCATCGAGCGGCGCCAGGCTGACCAGCGGCAAGCTATCTTTGATGATTTCCAGCAGGGCTGCGGGTAAAAAATTAAATTCCACCCCGCAGTGTCCTTTGAGATTTCCGCTTTCTTTCAAGAGGTTTTTCAACACCAGGCCTTGATTTAAAAACCCGGCGGCGGGACTCTCAATGGTATAAGACAGGTAATCTCGTGTTTCGATCCCTTGTGCTTGTGCAGCTGTTGATTCCGCGTCTGAGAGCACCAGGGTCAACTTGCCAGCATGCCACCAACCCAGGGCAGGTCCGCCTTCAAATGGGTTGGTGCCGATTTGATTGCTTGGTGCGTAACCGGTAAGCCATGCAATCGTTGCTGGGTTGGATAAAAGGGCTATATCCAGCTCTTTTTCTTTGAAATAATCACCGACTTTCTCCAAAGCTTCTATATTCATCGATGCCTCCGTTTGAATTACTTCAAGGAAATATATGGAAACGATTACAGATGGCATGATAGCATAATTCGGCGGCAAATGTCAACGATTTTTTCATTCAGCTCATATTGACTTGAACACTTGTCTGTGGTATTCTCTGATGTGTAAACGTTACCACATATTTTCAATCATCCATTTTTGGAGAATTTATGAACAAGCCTAATATTCATGCTGTACATCGCGATTGGGATCGCGAGTTTCCAGTCATTGAACGTGCTGATAATATATATCTGTACGATAGGGATGGGCGCAAATATATTGATGGTTCTGGGGGATCATCAGTCGTGACGACCATTGGCCATGGTGTCAAGGAAATTGCCCAAGTTATGTTTGAACAGGCCCAAAAATTTTCTTTTTATCCCGCGCATGCTTTCACAAATGATAAATTTCTGGAATTATCTGATCTGGTTGTCAGCCTATCCCCCGGAGATCTGAAGGATAACAGCAGGGTGTGGATTACCTGCACCGGTACTGATGCAACTGATGATGCTGTGCGTCTTGCGCGTCAATATTGGGTGGAGAGCGGTAAATCCTCGAAATATCAGGTGATCACCCGCTGGCAGGCTTTTCATGGCAATGCCATTTCTGTAGCTGGCTATTCGGGCATCACAACCCGTCGTAGTATTTTTCAGCCCATGTTTGTCGAATCTCCTCATATCCCGGCAGCATTCTGCTACCGCTGCCCATTCGAACACACTTACCCAAAATGTAATCTCTTGTGTGCCCGCGCACTGGAGAAAACCATCCGCCAGCAGGGGCCAGATAATATCGCGGCATTCATAGCCGAACCCGTTGTTGGGGCGGCACTGGGCTGTTATCCTGCCCCTGATGGATATTTTCAAACCATCCGCGAGATTTGCGATCGTTATGATGTCTTGTTTATTTCTGACGAAGTAATGACTGGGTGGGCACGTACTGGAAAAATGTGGGGAATTGAGCACTCTGGTGTCACCCCCGATATTATTGCTACTGCCAAAGGTATGACTGCTGGTTATACTCCCTTATCTGCCATTATCGCCAGGGAGCAGATCTGGTCAACTCTGGAAAAAAACCATTCCCCCTTCAAAGCCGGGCATACTCTCAACGCAAATCCCGTCTCCTGTGCTGGCGCCATCGCGGTCATAAACTATATCATTCAGCATGACCTGGTAGAAAACTCACGCCAACGCGGTGAACAGGCTGTTATCGGGCTGAGTTCCATGATGGAAAAACATCCCATCATCGGTGATGTACACGGTAAGGGGATGATGTTTGGCTTTGAGCTGGTCAAAGATCAAGCTAGTAAACAACCTTTTGATTCAAAGCTGCATACTAGCCGTTTATTTGAAATTGCCGCGTTAAAGCGTGGACTGGTATCCTATCCCTGTACCGGCAGCATCGACGGCTTGTTTGGTGATATGGTTTTACTTGCGCCTCCATTGGTGACCAATGCCGCCCAAATCAACGATATTTTGGATATTATTGACGATTCTCTCGCTGAAATCGAACAACAATTGGGAGTAAATTGATATGCAGCTCTCTTTGGCTATCCAAACACCCGAAGTGCCAGCAAAGGTCCCCGTTGCCTTGCTGGATGGCGATACGGCCGAAGCGTTATCCAGGATTTCACACCTTGGTTATGACGGTGTTGAACTGATCAGTACCGATCCTGCTGGCTTGGATAGAACCTTCCTCAAACGCATTCTTTCTGAAAACAATTTATTGGTTTCAGCGATTGCCAGCGGGGGCATGGCTTTTGCTGCCAAACTTACTTTACTGAATCCTGATCCTGGTGTGTCGGCTTTGGCTCGTCAACGCCTGGATGAAATGATTGATCTGGCATCTGACCTGGGTGCTCCAGTTGTGACCATAGGCAGCTTTCGTGGCAGGGCAGTTGGCGACAAGCAGCAGTCTTTGCAAAATCTCGCCGATATCCTACACTGTGCTGGTGATCGTGCAGTCAGGGCTGGCGTCCGCATCGCCTTGGAACCGCTCAATCGCTACGAAGCCGACCTGCTCTTTACTGCCGCTCAGACACTCGATTTTCTTCAAACAGTGAACCATGCTGCCATCGGTATTCTGCTGGATACCTACCATGTAAATATCGAGGAATCTTCCTGGACAGCACCTTATCGTGCGGTGATGGATGCACAAAAATTATTCTACGTTCACCTTGGTGACAACAACCGCTGGCCTCCGGGTAAAGGGCTGATTGATTTCCCTGCTATTTTAAAAACTCTCAAGGAAAGTGGTTATACCGGATGGCTTTCGGCGGAATTGCTACCTCTTCCTGATCCCGAAACTGCAGTTCGCGATACAGCAGTTGCCATGCGCACATGGATGAATTCGATCTTATGAGACTTAGTTGTCTGCCAGTTTCTTTTTTTTCTGAAATCATTGAAGGCAAGATGAGTATTCATGACTGGGCGCGGATGGGGGCTGAGCTCGGATTGGATGCCATTGATCTGAGTATTCTTTTCGTCCGCGATCGTTCAAAACCAGGTCTGGAAGCTTTCCGTGAACAAGTGACTTCTGCCGGCATGAACGTGGCGATGATCACCAGCTATCCCGATTTCACCCATCCGGATGCTGGGCAGCGATTAAAAGAATTGGAGCTGGAAGTTGAAGTGGTAAAGGTGGCGAGCGCCCTGGGCGCAAAAATGGTGCGCGTTACTGCCGGACAGGCTCATCCCCAAACCCGGATTCAGGAAGGCACTGCCTGGGCGGTGGAAGGACTGTCTCGCCTGTCAGAACGGGTGAAAGATTCTGGCGTTCGCCTGGTTTATGAGAACCATGCGAAACCCGGGGCCTGGCAGCATACCGATTTTTCCCAACCTCCACAGATTTTCCTTGAGATTGTTCGGCAAACCGCTGGTTGCGGTCTTGGGATCAACTTTGATACCGGCAACGCAGCCACTTTTTCAGATGATCCGCTCGCCCTGTTGGAATCAGTGGTTGACCGGGTGGTCAGCGTTCATGCATCCGACAGTTCCACGCATGGATCGTTAAATCACACTTTGCTTGGAAAAGGAATAACGCCATTTCCCAAGCTTTTCGCCTGCTTGAAGCGGCATGCCTGGGATGGTTGGATTTGCATGGAAGAAGCTTCGAATCTCGGCAGAAATGGTGTCGATCAAGCTGCTTCCTTCATTCGGAAGACATGGGCAGACGCATAGCCTCTTGATTTTCAAAAAAAAGCAAGCTTAAACCCACTTACACGGAGAAGAAATTTATGGCTCAAAATAAACCCAGGCCAGGACTTGATTTGGAGCGGGATACCCTGCTCGAAATGTATCGCCGGATGTTGACCATTCGAGCTTTTGAGGAGACCGTTTTTGATGTCTATCGAAAAGGCTGGATGCCAGGTTTGGCACATCTATCTGATGGGCAGGAGGCGACTGCAGTAGGCGCATGCATGCCTTTGCGTACAGATGATACCATTACCAGTACCCATCGTGGGCACGGTCATATCATTGCCAAAGGTGGGCGCGTAGAGCCCATGATGGCGGAAGTGATGGGTAAAGTGACTGGCTACTGCCGCGGCAAAGGCGGCGAAATGCATATTGCCGATGTTTCCCTTGGTATCCTGGGCGCCAATGGAATTGTTGGCGGCGGTTTGGGAATTGCCGCTGGCAGTGCTTTTACCGCCAAAAGGGAAGGAAAAGGACGGGTCAGCGTTGCCTTTTTTGGAGATGGCGCCATTAACCAGGGCATTTGGTACGAAACAGCAAATATCGCTGTGTTGTGGAAACTTCCCTTGATCTATGTTTGCGAAAACAACCAGTATACCGAGTTCACGAACTCGAAAAAGCTGATTTCTGGCGAAGGCCTGGTCGCCCGGGCGCGAGTGATGGGGATGAAAGGCGTCGAAGTGGATGGCAACGATGTGCTGGCAGTTTACCACGCCATGCAAGAGTTGGTTGATGGTGCCCGGAAAGGCGAAGGTCCTGCGACCCTGGTCTGTCACACTTTTCGTTATGGAGGCCATCATTCCGGCGAACCTGGAACAGCTTACCGCCCCAAGGAAGAGATTGAATCCTGGAAAAAACGTGATCCAATCCCGCTTTTTGAAGCAAAATTGGTCGAACAAAAAATTATCACTCCACAGGATGTCGAATCAATCCACGATGAAGTGGATAAGCGTCTCCAATCGTCCGTTGAAGTGGCAAGACAGGATCCATTCCCCAACGTCAGTGAGGTAACAGAACATGTCTACTCGTGAACTAACTTTTGCACAAGCCATCCGGGAAGCCTTGGATGAAGAAATGGCGCGTGATGAAAAAATCTTTATACTGGGCGAGGACGTCGGCGCCTGGGGTGGCGTCTTTCGAACAACCGAGACGCTTTTTCAAAAATATGGCGGCGATCGGGTGATCGACACGCCATTGAGCGAAGAAGGGTTTGTGGGACTGGCAGTAGGTGCCGCCATGACCGGTATGCATCCTGTTCCTGAAATCATGTTTGGTGATTTCATCACGCTTGTAATGGATCAAATTGTCAACCAGGCAGCCAAAATGCGCTACATGACCGGAGGGCAGGTCCAGGTTCCGATTACCTTTCGCGCCACGATGGGCGGGGGCCGCTCTTCCGGAGCGCAGCATTCGCAAAGTTGGCACGCCTGGTTTGCGCATGTCCCTGGTCTGAAGGTTGTCATTCCATCGACTCCCTATGATGCAAAAGGATTGCTAAAAACCGCGCTGCGAGATCCAAACCCGGTGGTGTTTTTCGAAGATAAGGTCATGTATTCCAAGACTAAGGGACCGGTTCCCGAAGAAGAATATCTGATCCCGTTTGGGAAGGCTGATATTAAGCGTGAGGGCAAGGATGTCACCCTGGTAGCCTTGTCACGCATGATCCAACCCACCCTGGCAGCTGCGGAACGATTAGCCGCTGAAGGCATCAGTGCCGAAGTGATCGATCCGCGCACCATCTCCCCTCTGGATAAAGAAACCCTGATCCAGTCGGTAGCAAAAACCGGCGGAGCAGTAATCGTGGATGAAGGCTACAATCACTTTGGTACAACCGCAGAACTCGCTTCTGTAATTGCTTACGGCGCCTTTGATTATCTGGATGCGCCGGTCGAACGGCTGGGTGCCATGGATGTACCCGTCCCCTTCAGCCCGGTGCTGGAATTTGCTACCATTCCAGATGAAGAAAAAATCATCGCTGCTGTTCATCGCATTATGGATGGGAGGAGGCGCTGATGGCCAGTGAGATTGTGATGCCCCGCATGGGGCTGACCATGGACTCAGGAATAGTGGTCAACTGGCTCAAACAGGAAGGCCAGGCTGTCAAAGCTGGTGAACCATTGTTTGAAATCGAAACCGATAAAACCACCGTTGAGGTCGAATCGCTCGAGAGCGGATTGCTTGGAAAAATTATCGCGAACCCAGGTGACGAATTACCTGTTGGCGCGGTGGTTGGTTACCTCACCCAGGAAGGCGAAACATTGCCAACCTTTTCTCCGGAAGATTCAGCTAGCACAGTCATCTCGGCAGTTTCTGCCAGCCAATTGGAAACACATTCGACTTCAACGATTGTCAGCACGAAAGTGAAAGCCAGTCCTGCCGCGCGTCGCCTGGCACAAAAAATGGGTGTTGGCCTGGCTGATATCAGCGGGAGCGGTCCAGACGGACGGATTGTTGCCTGGAATGTATCAGAATTCGCAAAATCAACCACGGCAGAACCAGGGCAGGCCCCAGGAAGAATATCCCCGGTAGCACAGCGAATCGCTGTAGATTTGGGCGTGGATATAAACCTGGTTAAGGGCAGCGGTCCGGGTGGAACTGTCACTCGCCGGGATGTGGAACTTGCCGCACAGAAACCAGCCCAGGCGCAGCCTGTCGCTTCAGCAAGCAATGCAGATTTTCAACTAGAACCTTTCACCCGCATCCAGCGTGTCATGGCTGAGCGAATGGTGCAGAGTTTTAACACCGCTCCCCATTTTTATCTGCATGTGGAAGCAGATGCCAGGCAAATGGTAGCGCTGCGCCAGCAGCTTTTACCTCGTCTGGAAAAGCGTTATAACATTCACCTGACCTTTACAGATCTGCTGGTTTATTTCTGCGCCGGCGCGCTGACCAGTCACCCTTTGCTGATGGCGCAATGGACCAGCGAGGGTATGAAGAAATTCAGCCATGTCCATATTGGGATCGCGGTGGAAACTGAAAATGGCCTTGTCGTGCCCGTGATCCGTGATGCCGACAAACTTGGTTTGGTTGAGATTGCCCAGAAACGGGTTGACCTGGCTGAACGCGCCCGTCTGGGGAAATTACTGCCCAATGAATTTGAAGAAGGCGTATTTACCATCACCAATCTTGGCATGTATCACATCGATTCATTCGATGCCATTCTAAACCCGCCCCAGTCGGCAATTTTGGCTGTAGGACAGATCAAGGAACGCGCGCTGGTTGAAAATGGCCAACTAATTCCCGCACCAACGATGAACCTGAGCCTCTCAGTAGATCATCGCGTCCTGGATGGGGCGCGCGCGGCGCGCTTCCTGAACCAACTGATTGAGACAATCGAAACGCCTGGTTTATCCATGGCATAAAAGGATCATAAAATGACACAAAAACTTGCCTTCGTTCATACGGTTACATCGCTGGCTGGGTTGTTCAACGATCTTTGCAAGGAAATCCTGCCCGGCGTTGAGGTCTTTCATATTGCGGATGAAATGCTATTGAAAGTTGTGCTTGCGCAGGGCGGGCTTTCTCCTTTTATTTTTCAGCGAGTCGCCGATCATGTTGTGGCGGCGGAACGAGCCGGTGCCACTGCGGTTCAATGCACTTGCTCGTCCATTTCACCCTGTGTGGATGCTTCACGCCCTCTGGTGGGAATACCTGTCATGAAAATCGATGAGCCGATGGTCAACAAGGCTCTCAATACGGGTGCCCGCATTGGCATCGCTGCCACTGCTCCTACTACTCTCAAGCCAACCACCGAACTGGTCCATGTACGCGCAGCAGCCCTGGGAAAAACCGTGCAGGTTGAATCAATCCTGTGCGAAGGTGCCTACAGCGCGCTCTTCTCGGGTGACACGCAAAAGCATGATCAAATTGTTGCCCAGGTGCTGCGAGATTTGATGAAACGCAATGATGTAATTATCCTTGCCCAGGCATCGATGGCGCGCGTTGCCCAAACAATTCCCGCTGAGCAGCAGATCATCCCGATTATCTCCAGCCCACGGCTGGCAATCGAACATCTGAAAACCATCTTACTCCCGGCTTAATATAGATAACACGGGAAGCCGCAGCATTAAGTTTGTCCGGTCTTCCCGTGTTTAATTTTTCAACTCAGGTACTCATGGAAAACATCTCACCAATTGAATTTGAAGAATTGCGCGCCTCACTTCCACCGCTCTGGCCGGATGATCAACTGGGAACCGGGATCGAGGCTTATGTTCGCGCAGAAAACCAGTGCGTGGTTGCGCTCGATGATGATCCTACGGGCACTCAAACCATGCATGATATCTGGGTCGTCACTGACTGGCGTTTTGAATCTCTACGCGATGCCCTGGCCGATAACGAACCATCCATGTTCATCCTGACTAATTCGCGCAGCCTGCCGCTGCCCGAAGCCCAGGAACTCAATCGCAAGATCGCCGGCGAACTGGTTCGCGCTGCCCGGGCAACAGGCCGAAAATTGATCGTGGTGAGCCGCAGTGACTCCACCCTGCGCGGACACTATCCTGGCGAAGTGGATGCGCTCGCTGAAAGTCTGGTCGAAGCTGGCATGCCACCATTCGATGGGATTTGTCTTGTCCCATGTTTCTTTGAAGGTGGGCGTTACACCGCCAACGATATTCACTATGTTTTGGAAGGGAGTCGCTTGATTCCCGCTGCGCAAACACCTTACGCCGGCGATGCTGTCTTTGGGTATACCCATTCCAATTTGCCGGATTGGGTGGAAGAAAAAACAGGCGGCAGGATCAAGGCCGGACAGGTGACTTCCATCTCGTTGGATACCATCCGGCGCGGTGGGCCGGATGCCGTCGCTGCACAATTGAAAACAGTCAACAACGGCGTAATCGTGGTCAATGCGATGGAGTACCGTGACCTACAGGTGTTTACGTCAGGTTTACACCAGGCACAAACCGCCGGTAAGAGCTTTCTATTTCGCAGCGCCGCCGCCATCGTTAAGACCGCCGCGGGAATTACCGATCAGGCGTTGCTTACCCGCGCCGATATGGTGAGTTCTAATTCGAATCAACACGGCGGCTTGATAGTCTTCGGCTCGCATGTGCCCAAGAGTAACTTGCAATTGGAATCGCTGCTGAAACTCCCGGATATTTTTCCATATGAACTTCCCGTCGAAAAAGTCATCGCAGACAGCGAACGCGCCGAAGTTTTGCAGCAGGCGGTAGAGCAGATTAACTCCGCTCTCAAATCCGGACGGGACACAGTTTTATTTACCAGCCGAAAGGTTGTTACCGGGCAGGAAGCCTCGGTTTCGCTGGCCATTTCCCAACGCGTCTCTGCGGCACTGGTGGAGATTACTCAATCCATTTCGGCCCAACCGCGATTCTTGATTGCAAAGGGTGGCATAACTTCATCGGATATCGCTACTCAAGGGTTGGGAGTGCAGAGGGCGCGAGTTCTGGGCCAAATCCTGCCAGGCGTACCAGTCTGGAAACTTGGAGTAGAAAGTCGCTACCCTGGCATGTCCTATGTGGTTTTTCCCGGCAATGTTGGCGGGCCAGAGTCCGTGGCTAACGTTGTGAAACTTCTTAGATAAACCTACTATATCAGGAACTGAAGGATTTCCATGCTGGTCCCTACTCAAACTTTGCTCGTTCAGGCTCAAACTGGCAGATATGCCATCGGAGCTTTTAACGTCTATAACTTGGAAGGTGTCCGGGCTGTGCTCGAAGCCGCTCAGCAGGCTAACAGCCCGGTCATGCTGCAACTGCATCCACAGGCCTTGAAGTATGGCGGCGTCCCGCTGATTGCCCTCTGTTTGCAGGCGGCCAATAGAGCCAGCGTACCGGTCTCGGTTCATCTTGATCATAGTTCTTCGGAGCAAGACATCCGTCAAGCATTGGATGCTGGGGTGATATCTATTATGGCGGATGGCTCGCATCTGGCCTACGACGAAAATATCGCTTTCACCGTTCGGATGGCAGCGTTGGCGCATGAAAAAAACGGCTTTGTGGAAGCCGAACTTGGGAGGTTGAGCGGTACAGAAGACGGGTTAACTATCCTGGAGTTGGAAGCGCGCATGACTGACTCGGTTAAGGCAGCGGATTTTTTGCAGCGCAGTGGGGTAGACGCCCTGGCAGTCTGTATAGGAAACGTGCATGGGCATTACCCTGGTGAGCCAAAGTTAGATTTTCCTCGATTGGCGGAAATCAGGCGACGGGTGAGTGTACCGCTGGTGCTACATGGTGCATCTGGATTGCCCGAAGAAATGATCCGTAAATCGATTGAACTGGGTATTTGCAAATTCAACGTCAATACTGAAGTGCGCGATGCCTTCGTCTCCAGTCTAGGGAAGTCTCTGTTTGACAACCCCAAAACCGATCTGTTGGCTCTGATGCAGGCGGCGATCCAAGCCATGGGCCAGGTGGTTTTACAGAAGATCACCCTGTTTGGATCACAGGGCAAAGCTGGTGATTTTTAATGATATTCACAGTGATGTGCCACTTGACTTTAGAAATGCGAAACTAAGCGCCACCTGGGCGCTTGAACCTTAACAACTGATGCAGTAGACCAAAACCAAGCTTATGCGCTGTCTTGAGCCCGTTTTGGGGCAGATTTTGCCTTTTTTACGATCTCATAACGCATTCTCGAAGCCGGACGATACCCTTTCGCACGACCTTTTCCTTTTCCTGCGACTCTGGTGGCTTTTGCCGGAGTGCCCAACTTCACCAAAAGTCGTAAAGCCCCTCGCTGTACCTGTCCAGGCGTTTTCTTGCGAGTATTTGGAGCCGGTTGCGCTGGATACCAGGCAGGGTGGACGTTTTCTACACTGTCTCGCATGAGCAGCAGTTGCCAATAAGCTAAGGCGCACAGCCACATCCATTGATCGGTGCTGACTGGGTCGGTAGACTGGTTGGCATTCAGACCCAGGTGTTGCTTCAAAAATCGAAAGTAGTGCTCGATGGCAAACCGCCAAAGATACATTCGGCACAGATCTTCCAATGCTGTTGTTTCTGGCCCTGTCCAAAACAGCCACATCGGTCGTTTGTAGCGAGGTGTACCATCCGGACGCAAGAACTCGATCCGCAACACCATGCCCACCAGCTCCGGTAATTTCTTGAAGTGTAGCCCATTCCACGCTTTCAGGCTAACTGTTTGCTCGCCCAGCAGAAAGCTCGTCACCTGATCGGGGAGGCGAGCAGGATTTGAGAGTTTGAAGATCAGGCCATGTTTACTGGGAGCGCCTTTTTTCCTTTCGCACGGGTCAGGGGTTGCTCGAAAAACGTCAGGTTACTGCGCAAACGCACCAGCGCAAACGTATTTTTGAGCATTTGAAAGATGGTCAGGAAAAAATGATTGCCGTACAAACTGTCAGCCACCACAACTTTGGGCTTGGAATTGCGCATGTCCAGTTCCTGAACCTGCACACAGCAGTTCTCATTATGTGAATTGGGTTGGTAACCCCTATGCAAAATGACGAGAAAGGGCTAAAGTGGTGAGAAAATCTTACCTTGCCTGCCATCAAA
>CAILYI010000209.1 GCA_903838415.1 uncultured Anaerolineae bacterium
ACAGATGCTAACGGAAAGCAGCGTACCACGCCATTCAAACAACATCCCCGCCGTAATGATCACAAACAGATAAACCAAGGTAGCCGGAACTCGAACCGTGCCCATTGACGATTTCAACCAAAATGACCCCGAAAAACGCCAGGATCATCACCCCAATACCCGCAAGCGCAATTTTACGGTGATGAAGCAAGTAGTACAAAAGCAAAACGAAACAAAACAGGACAGATAAGGTGAAGCCTATTCCCGCGCGGGTTTTGGCAGCAAATAATAAACCAAACATCGCGAGTCCCAAAAACGATAGAGAACTCAATAATGTTATATTGAGAAAACTAGCACGGCGCGTTTTTTCTTCATCGCCTTCAAAAACGGGAGGCGCAAGCCATTTTTTGATCGATGCCATCATAGGGAATTTTCCTTATTGTTACGAATCTATGAACGCTCCAAATAATGATGGCCGCATAGCCCAGGCCCCGAATGCCTGGAAATTGGCTTTCAAGGGACAGATTTTGAACAAAAGCCTGCCACTTCTGGCGGGAAACGTTCTCCGAAGCCGCAAAGAACGCCGCTCCACTATATAGAATTTGGGCATGCGTATTGAAGCGCTCTTTAACTTTCTGGGTTATCTGGTTGCTGGCAAAATCAAACTCTTGCTTCGCAACCGCTTTCAAGTCTGCCTTTATACTGATGGTAACCAGGCCGGTCACAATCAGGCCCGACACCAATAAAAGTAACGCAGTTTGCAGACTGCGCATTGGGATGGTTTTGATCAGATGAGAGATCAGGCTTTGTTTTTTTAAATTGCATTTTCTGTGGCCTGTTTTTCTCTGGAATATGGAGACGATGAATCCCGGCCATAAATCATCCTGTCCCGGACTATGACTAATCAAGAACCTGACAGAACTACCGCTTCGCGTGACAGAATTACGCTGCCCGAAGATAAAAAATCAGCCGCCATCGTTTTATCCTCACGATGGCGGCTGATCCCTGTGTGGTGTGTGGGCGGGGGATAATGGCGGAATAATAGGTCGAAACCATTTTAGCACCAAAGTCGCCCGCGCCTTCTTATGCCCCAGCATTTCGCCTGATTGGACCGGGCGCTGTCATTAGCGAAGAGCGCGCTCTCCGCGACGCAGCACGATGTATGAAATAGGTGAAACCCGCGAGTACCACTTCATCACACTTGAACAGATCAGAGTTTGGCGGAAAAACCGGGCGCGCAACCAGCCGATCGTCAAATGGGTCCAGCTTGCGGTTGCTCACATCTAAAATGCTTTCGATGTCCTGGTTTTGAGTGAAGCCATTTTGGATAGTCTCGCGAACAATGCTTACCAGATTCAATTGACCGGCGAATCCCAGCGAAGGTTGCGTTCTTCGGCGCTCAATTCGGCCACAGACTCAATACTTGATTTATAATCTTTTAACAGCCCTTCTTCACACATCTGTGGTCACAATCAGACGGAATCGGTGGACGAATTCACCGGAATATGCAATGCGCGGCAGACCCGCTGGTGCCGATTCTAATTATCTGCCAGATGTGTCACATTAAATTGCTAATATCCAACTATCCTTCTCGAGAAAGCATAATCAGGCTTTGGGATATTTTCCACCCAGAGAAAATGCCAGGATGGCCGCTCATGGAGAAATAAATGAATATTGATATTCGCACACTTGCTATTTTGCTGAGCCTGACCAACCTGCTGCAAGTGATTGCCCTCTTTGCGCAATATCGGTTGGATAAGACCCACATCGGGCTGGGCTGGTGGACACTGGGCAATGCAGTGGTCGCAATAGGCTTTCTCGCCAATTACATGCGTGATTATCCAGGCATTGGGCCGAGCGCAATCATTGCCAATAACGTTCTGTTCGTCTCTGGGATGTGGTTGATCTATGTGGGGGTCCTGCGTTTTCAGGATCAGCGCGAGCGGCGGGCACAAATCATCGGGTTCTGTGCTGTTTTTACGCTTGCCATTATCTATTTCACCCTTATCAACGATGATCTGGCGGCACGGCGGGTGTTGGTTTCGCTGGCAGTGAGCGCGATTTCATTTTTTATTGCCAAAGCTCTCTTCATCCACAAACCGCGCGCGGTCACGGCCTCTGCCAATTTTCTCGCAGTAGTGTTTCTTGCTAACAGCGTTTTCTTCGCCCTACGCGCGCTGACGCCTTTTATGGGCGCAGCAGTCGGTGGCACTTTTACTCCCACACTTACCCAAATCGAGACATATCTGGTTGTGCTCATCACGAGCACACTCTGGACGTTGGGATTCATCATCCTGGTCAACCAGCGTTTGCTCTCGGAAATCCGCTATGCTAAAGAAAACGCTGACTTGATCTTCAACACCAGCCCCGATGCGGTTTTGATCACGCGTCTGTCCGACGGCGTTTTTGTCAACATGAATGAAGGCTTTACAGCCATGACAGGTTTCACCTGTGCCGAGGTGCTTGGGAAATCCATTCTGGAAGTCAATATCTGGAAAGACCCAGAAGATCGTCAAAAACTGGTCACGCTGCTAAACGAAAAAGGATCCTGCGAAAATCTGCAGGCCGTTTTTCAGCGCAAAGACGGCAGTCAACTCACCGGTCTGGTGTCCGCCAGGCTCATTATCTTGGAAAGCGCGCCTCACATCATCAGCGTGACTCACGATATCACCTCGCGCCAGCGGGCTGAAGAGGAAAAATCGGATGTGCTTGTCAGATTGCGCACCCTTTCCGCGGCGATCGAGCAGAGTCCGGTCACCACGGTCATCACCGATCTGGCGGGGAACATTGTTTTCGTCAACCCCAAATTCACTGAAAGTACCGGCTATACGGCTCATGAAGCAATTGGAAAAAATCCCAGGATTTTAAAAACCGAACACATGCCGAGTACAGCGTATAAGGAACTATGGGATACGATACTTTCCGGTCAGAATTGGCACGGGATTTTTCAAAACAAGAAGAAAAACGGCGAACTCTATTGGGAATCTGCCACCATATCCCCTGTCAAGGATGAGCAAGGCGCGGTTACTCATTTCCTGGCGCTGAAGGAAGACATCACTGAACGCAAACAAGCAGAAGAGGCGCTGCGCATGAGTGAAATGAAATACCGCCTGTTAGAACGTGTTTAAGAATTCAATTTGCACGAGATTCTGAGCAATTTTCAGGCAAAAAATTAGCCGAACTGACTTGCCAGGAGCATCAGCCACAACTTAAGAAAATG
>CAILYI010000210.1 GCA_903838415.1 uncultured Anaerolineae bacterium
CACTATGTTGTTAAGGGCAAGCAATTGACAGATTCGGTAGTAAAAAGAGCTATTGAACTATCAGCGGAAAAATACTGCTCCGCTTCTATCATGCTAGGAAAATCCGCCGAGTTAACCCATGACTTTGAAATCGTCGAAGTTGAATAGGGAAACCCGTTTCGACTTCGACGATTACTTATGAATCAGACAGAGGTGGCTGAGATATTGCCAACCTAGGTAGGTCTATTTAGGCGATACCACTACTGTGTTCGATCAATTGCTTAATTTCTTCGCCACTGACCACTTCCTTATCCTGTAAGCATTCGGCGATATTATCCAATGCCGAACGGTTTTGAATAAGAATTTGCTCGGCTCTATGTTTACCCTCTTCGATAATTTCCTTTACCTCAGCATCTATGGCACGGGCAGTCTCTTCGCTAAAGTTGCGCTCCTCTGTTCCTTCGACACCCAAATAAGCAAGTTGCTGTCGCTTACCATATGCAAGAGGCCCAAGCCTTTTGTTCATACCAAGCTGGCAAACCATCGCCCGTGCAATTTCAGAAGCGCGTTGCAAATCGTTCTGCGCACCAGACGAAACCGATCCGAACACAATAGCCTCGGCAGTTTGGCCCGCTAATAGAATGGCAATTTGATCCCTCAGTTCAGGTTCCGTGGAAAGGAATTTTTCCTCCACGGGCAACTGAAGGGTGTATCCCAAAGCCATCACCCCGCGAGGAATGATTGATACTTTATGGATTGGTTCACCTGTTGGAACGCTTTCAGCAACTAAAGCATGGCCTGCTTCATGGTAGGCAACCCGTCGCTTTTCGTTTTCATTCAAGACACGATTCTTTTTTTCTGGGCCGGCCATGACACGATCGATGGCAGCCTCAAAATCATGCATATCAACATTATCATGATTTTGACGAACAGCAATAATGGCTGCTTCATTGGCTATATTGGCCAAATCAGCACCTACGAAACCAGGCGTGCGCTGAGCAATCACCCGAAGATTAATATCGGGTCCAAGCGTCATAGACTGTGTGTGAAGCTTAAGTATTTCGATACGGTCTTCCAAGTTCGGTTTATCCACAACAATTTGACGATCAAACCGGCCCGAGCGTAAAAGCGCCTTGTCCAAAATTTCCGGTCTATTAGTGGCAGCCATAACAACTACGCCAACAGAAGGGTCAAATCCATCCATCTCCGTTAACAGTTGGTTCAACGTTTGCTCTCTCTCATCATGGCCTCCCATCACGACAGGACCGCCGCGAGAACGTCCAATTGCATCGAGTTCATCAATAAAAATAATGCAGGGTGCTTTTTGTCGGGCCTGCTCAAACAAGTCGCGAACACGAGAGGCCCCAAGCCCGACAAACATCTCTATAAACTCTGATCCACTGATATTAAAGAAAGGAACCCCAGCTTCACCAGAAACTGCACGAGCCAGAAGTGTTTTACCAGTGCCGGGCTGACCAACCAACAACACGCCTTTAGGCATTCGTCCACCCAAACGTTGAATACGGGTAGGGTTTTGAAGGAATTCAATGGTTTCGCTTAATTCTTGCTTAGCATCCTCAGCACCTGCCACATCGCTAAAGGTCACTTTAGGCAAGGACTCAGGATGGATGTGTACCCGGCTTTTGCCTAAACCCAAAATTCCTCCACCGCCACCACCCGTGCGGCGTGCCATCCAACCCCAAATTAAAAAAATCAATCCTAAAGGAAGTAACCAATTGATAATGAAATTGCCTAACCAACTACTTCCATAACGTACAGTATAATTGACACCCTGCTTTTCAAGATTCTCAGCCAAATCTTGATTCCACAGAGGAACAGTAACAAAGGACTTGCCTGATTGGCCATCAGTGTCAGGTTTAATCAAACCGCTAATATTTTGTTCAGTTACAACGGCACTATCAATTTTATGCTCATTTACCAAACGTAAAAAATCACTATAAGGTATTTCGCTCTGCTTGAGATCGTTGATACCCAACCACAACCATATTCCAAAAAACAAAAGCATGAAGTAGCCAAAAAATTCCTTATTACCCCATTGGCCTTTTTTCCTCTGCGGGTTGATTTCATTTTCAGGTTTTGAATTTAAACCTAAGAACCTGGAAAGTTTGATCCAAGCTTCATTGACAGCTTTACGGATTGAATCGAATTGGGAAGGTATCTTCATTTGACCTCCAAATGATGAGTGATGATAAATTTCCTTGCTTGAGTAGTTTATTACCGAAAAAATCGGTTCACTTTATTCGTTCCAATACACCTTCTAAATGTTCCAAACTATCATATATTATGACTAGTTTGCCAGACCCCTTATCACTATGCTGAATCTGGGCTTTTGCACCGATTGATTGAGTGACTCGCTCTTCAAGCCGAGCTATGTCGGGATCTCTAGATTTGAATTTCTGTTTAGGAATGTTTTGGTTTTCTTCCTGTATTTTGCGGACAATTGCCTCAGTTTCCCTTACATTTAATTGTTTTTCAGCAATTTTATTGGCCAGTTCGGCTTGTCGTGGATGCTCCAACGAAAGAATGGCGCGAGCATGACCCATCTCAATCTTACGCTTCAATAATAAATCCTTTGCCTCAGGATGCAACTCATTAAGGCGTAACAAGTTGGTGACGGTAGCGCGTGACTTGCTGACTGCATCGGCAATCTGCTGGTGGGTAAGCGAAAACTCGTCTTGTAAGCGTTTTAGCGCTTCAGCTTCTTCCAAGGGATTGAGATCTTCGCGCTGTAGATTTTCAATCAAAGCAATAGCCAAAGCCGATTGATCAGAGACTTGGCGAACCACAACAGGAATATCATGTAACCGAGCCAGTTGGGCTGCTCTCCACCGCCTCTCGCCAGCAACGATTTCATAGCTGTTTTCTGCGATGGGCCGCACCACAACCGGCTGTATGATGCCTTGTGAACTGATGGAATCCGCCAGCTCCTGTAATTTGGCAGGGTCAAAGTCCTTGCGCGGTTGAAAACGACTACTCTTCAAATATTCAATCGGTAACAGATGTAGCTTTTCCTTATCTGGAACGACGACTGCATCTTCAGAGACATTTACGTTACCCAGCAAGGCATCCAACCCACGCCCCAAACCTCGTTTTTTGATGTTCATTTACTTGCTTCCCCTAGGCTCAATCTTATCCATTACGGCTGACAATTTCACCCGCTAAGGCAATATATGCCAAAGCTCCACTTGAAGATTTGTCATAGTACATGACCGGTAATCCGTGGCTGGGTGCTTCCGCAAGTCTAATGTTACGGGGTATTACAGTTTTCATCAGTTTATCTGCG